>NZ_JBEXDZ010000283.1:0-5428 GCF_040606085.1 Streptomyces sp. NPDC005485
TTCTTTTTGTTTAATTTTTTCCGCCCCCTCATCTCTTACACTCCTCCTCTACCCCCCCACCCCCACTCTGGGGGGGGGCCCCGCCCGCCGGGCCGCCCCCCCGACTCGGAGGGGAGCCGTTCGCGGCAACTACGGGGCGTCCTTCGCCTGTTCGCGGAGCTTTTCGGCGATCTGCGGGGGCATCGGTTCGTGCCGGGCGTAGCGGCGGTCGAAGCGCGCGGTGCCGTGCGACAGCGAGCGCAGGTCGACCGCGTACCGGCCGATCTCGATCTCCGGGACCTCGGCCCGTACGAGTGTGCGGCCGCCGCCCGCCTGCTCGGTGCCGACGACCCGGCCGCGCCGCCCGGACAGGTCGCTCATGACGGCGCCCACGTAGTCGTCGCCGACCATGACGGTCACCTCGGCCACCGGCTCCAGAAGATGGATCCGCGCGTCGGCGGCGGCCTCGCGCAGGGCGAGCGCGCCGGCGGTCTGGAACGCGGCGTCGGAGGAGTCCACCGAGTGCGCCTTGCCGTCGAGCAGTGTGATCCGTATGTCGATGAGCGGATGCCCGGCGGCGACTCCCTTGGCGGACTGGGCCCTTACGCCCTTCTCCACGGACGGGATGAACTGCCGCGGCACCGCCCCGCCGACGACCTTGTCCACGAACTCGATGCCGGAGCCGTTCGGCAGCGGTTCGACCTCGATCTCGCAGATCGCGAACTGGCCGTGGCCGCCGGACTGCTTCACATGGCGCCCGCGCCCCGACGCCCTGGCCGCGAACGTCTCCCGTAGGGAGACCTTGTGCGGGATCACGTCGACCTGGACGCCGTAGCGGTTGCGCAGCCGCTCCAGGGCGACGTCCGCGTGCGCCTCGCCCAGGCACCACAGGACGACCTGGTGGGTGTCCTGGTTCTGCTCCAGGCGCATGGTCGGGTCCTCGGCGACCAGTCGGCCCAGGCCCTGGGACAGCTTGTCCTCGTCGGCCTTGCTGTGCGCCTGGATGGCGAGCGGCAGCAGCGGGTCGGGCATCTGCCACGGCTCCATGAGCAGCGGATCGTCCTTGGCCGAGAGGGTGTCGCCGGTCTCGGCGCGGTTCAGTTTCGCCACGCACGCAAGGTCTCCCGCGATGCAGTGCGTGAGGGTGCGCTGCTGCTTGCCGAACGGCGTGGACAGGGCGCCGACGCGCTCGTCGACGTCATGGTCCTCGTGGCCGCGGTCGGCCAGACCGTGCCCGGAGACGTGCACGGTCGCGTCGGGGCGCAGGGTGCCGGAGAAGACCCGTACGAGCGAGACGCGGCCCACGTAGGGGTCGGAAGCCGTCTTGACGACCTCCGCCACCAGCGGCCCGTTCGGATCGCACACGCTGATCTCGCGCGGCCGGCCGTCCGGCGTGCCGACCGCGGGCGCCCGGCGCTCCAGCGGCGTCGGGAAGCCGCCGGTGATCAGTTCGAGGAGTTCGACGGTGCCGAGGCCCTGGCGGGCGCCCTCGGCCGCGGGGGCGGCGGCCAGCACGGGGAAGAAGATCCCGCGCGCCACGGCCCGCTCCAGGTCCTGCACGAGGGTCTTGAAGTCGATCCCCTCGCCGCCGAGATAGCGGTCCATGAGGGTCTCGTCCTCGCTCTCGGCGATGATCCCCTCGATCAGCCGGTTGCGTGCCTCCTCGATCAGCGGGAGCTGGTCGGGTCCCGGCTCCGCCTCCTTGCGCTCCCCGGAGGAGTAGTCGAACAGCCGCTGCGAGAGCAGCCCGATCAGCCCGGTCACGGGCGCGTGCCCGTCGGGTCCCGGCTCGCCGTGCAGCGGCAGGTACAGCGGCAGTACGGCGTCGGGGTCGTCCCCGCCGAAGGCCTCTGCGCAGGTCCGCGTCATCTCGTCGAAGTCGGCGCGGGCGGCCTCCAGGTGGGTGATCACGATGGCCCGCGGCATGCCGACCGCCGCGCACTCCTCCCACACCATGCGGGTCGAGCCGTCCACCCCGTCCGAGGCGGAGACGACGAAGAGGGCCGCGTCCGCCGCCCGCAGACCGGCCCTCAACTCGCCGACGAAATCGGCGTATCCGGGGGTGTCCAGAACATTGATCTTGTACCCGTCCCAGTCGACCGGGACCAGGGAGAGCTGCACCGAGCGCTGCTGCCGGTGCTCGATCTCGTCGTAGTCGGAGACGGTGCCGCCGTCCTCCACGCGGCCCGCCCGGTTCACTGCTCCCGCCGTCAGCGCGAGAGCCTCCACCAATGTCGTCTTGCCCGATCCGCTGTGGCCGACCAGCACCACATTCCGTACGGACGCGGGGTGGTCGGCCGCTGTAGCCCTGCCGGCGGCTCCGGGGTGTGCGTTCGCCTTGTCGCCCATGGACTTGCCTCCCGTGCACGGTGAGGTCACTGTGGGCGCGGACATGCGGATCCTCCACCCGGGCTCCGTCCGGGGGGACCCCCTGCGGTGTCGGCTCCGGTGACGCCCGCGGTGTCTTCGAGCTTTGCACTCGTGTCACGGGGCGTCCATACGGCGGACGTGATCGCGCCGGACGAGATCCCGGGGCGGGGTGCGGGTGCCCGGCCGTCGCACACGCGCACGCGTGGCTACGATGGGCCAGCCGGTGGCCAGCAGGGGCCGCTCGGCCACACCGACCCTCGGGAAGGCCATGCTGAACAAGTACGCGCGTGCATTCTTCACGCGTGTCCTCACGCCGTTCGCCGCATTTCTCATCCGCCGGGGGGTAAGCCCCGACACGGTCACCCTCCTGGGTACCGCCGGAGTGATGGCGGGCGCGCTGGTCTTCTACCCCCGGGGCGAGTTCTTCTGGGGCACGATCGTCATCACGCTGTTCGTGTTCTCCGACCTCGTCGACGGAAACATGGCCCGCCAGCTCGGCCGCTCCAGCCGCTGGGGCGCCTTCCTGGACTCCACGCTCGACCGGGTCGCCGACAGCGCGGTCTTCGGCGGTTTCGCGCTCTGGTACGCCGGTGACGGTGACAACCTTGTCCTGTGCGCTGTCTCGATCTTCTGTCTGGCCAGCGGCCAGGTGGTGTCGTACACGAAGGCCCGCGGCGAGTCGATCGGTCTGCCGGTCGCGGTCAACGGGCTGGTCGAGCGCGCCGAGCGCCTGGTGATCTCCCTGGTCGCGGCCGGTCTGGCGGGGCTGCACAAGTTCGGGGTGCCGGGCATCCAGGTGCTGCTGCCCATCGCGCTGTGGATCGTCGCCGTCGGCAGCCTGGTCACGCTGATCCAGCGCGTCGTCACGGTGCGCCGGGAGTCCGCCGAGGCGGACGCCGCGGCCGCGGCGGAGACCCGCAGCAGCGAGGCCACCTCGTGAGCGGTCTCGGTGACCGGCTGACGGACGGGGCCTACGCGCTGGGCTGGAGCACCGTCAAGAAGCTCCCCGAGCCGGTCGCCGCGCGGCTCGGCCGGACGATCGCCGACCTCGCCTGGAAGCGGCGCGGCAAGGGCGTACAGCGTCTGGAGAGCAACTACGCGCGCGTGGTGCCGGGCGCGACCCCGGAGCGGCTCGCCGAGCTCTCCAGGGCGGGCATGCGCTCGTACCTGCGCTACTGGATGGAGTCCTTCCGGCTGCCCGCCTGGAGCGCGGAGCGCGTCAGGACGGGCTTCGACCCCAAGGACGTGCACAACCTGACCGAAGCGCTCGCCTCCGGCCGGGGCGTCATCCTCGCGCTGCCGCACCTGGGCAACTGGGACCTCGCCGGCGCCTGGGTCACCACCAAGCTGGAGACGCCCTTCACCACGGTCGCCGAGCGTCTCAAGCCCGAATCGCTGTACGACCGCTTCGTCGCCTACCGCGAGGGCCTCGGCATGGAGGTCCTGCCGCACAGCGGTGGCACCGCGTTCGGCACGCTGGCCCGGCGGCTGCGCGACGGCGGCCTGGTCTGCCTGGTCTCCGACCGCGACCTGTCCGCCTCCGGCGTGGAGGTCGAGTTCTTCGGCGAGGCGACCCGGATGCCCGCGGGCCCGGCGCTGCTCGCCCAGCAGACGGGGGCGCTGCTGTTGCCGGTCACGCTCTGGTACGACGACTCGCCCGTGATGCAGGGCCGTGTGCATCCCCCCATCGAAGTCCCGGAGACAGGTACCCGGGCCGAGAAGGCGTCTGTCATGACACAGGCGCTGGCCGACGCCTTCGCCACGGGGATCGCCGACCATCCGGAGGACTGGCACATGCTGCAGCGCTTGTGGCTCAAGGACCTCGATCCGCAGAAGGCCCCCGAGAACCCGGACGGCTCCCGGAACGCCGGGGACGCGAAGCAGGATCCCGAGAAGGGGACCTCGTGAGGATCGGCATCGTCTGCCCGTACTCCTGGGACGTGCCGGGCGGCGTCCAGTTCCACATCCGTGACCTGGCCGACCACCTGATCCGCCTCGGGCACGCCGTCTCGGTCCTCGCCCCGGCGGACGACGACACCCCCCTTCCGCCGTACGTCGTCTCGGCGGGCCGCGCCGTGCCGGTGCCGTACAACGGATCGGTGGCCCGGCTGAACTTCGGGTTCCTGTCGGCGACCCGGGTGCGGCGCTGGCTGCACGACGGCGTGTTCGACGTGATCCACATCCATGAGCCGGCCTCGCCGTCCCTGGGCCTGCTGGCGTGCTGGGCCGCGCAGGGGCCCATCGTCGCGACCTTCCACACCTCGAACCCGCGCTCCCGGGCGATGATCGCCGCGTACCCGATCCTCCAGCCCGCGCTGGAGAAGATCAGTGCGCGCATCGCGGTGAGCGAGTACGCGCGCCGCACTCTCGTCGAACACCTGGGCGGCGACGCGGTGGTCATCCCGAACGGTGTCGACGTCGACTTCTTCGCACGCGCCAAGCCCAAGCCCGAATGGCAGGGCGACACGCTGGGCTTCGTCGGCCGTATCGACGAGCCCCGCAAGGGACTTCCGGTCCTCATGAAGGCGCTGCCCAGGATCTTCGCCGAGCGCCCGCAGACGCGGCTTCTGGTCGCCGGACGCGGTGACGAGGAGGAGGCGGTGGAGACGCTGCCGGCCGAGCTGCGCTCGCGCGTCGAGTTCCTCGGCATGGTCAGCGACGAGGACAAGGCCCGCTTCCTGCGCAGCGTCGACGTGTACGTGGCGCCCAACACCGGGGGCGAGAGCTTCGGCATCATCCTGGTCGAGGCGATGTCGGCGGGCGCTCCGGTGCTCGCCTCCGACCTCGACGCGTTCGCGCAGGTCCTGGACCAGGGCGCGGCGGGCGACCTGTTCGCCAACGAGGACGCGGACGCGCTGGCGGAGGCGGCCCTACGGCTCCTCGGCGACCCGGAGCGCCGGGCCGGGCTGCGCGAGCGGGGGAGCGCCCACGTGCGGCGCTTCGACTGGACGACGGTCGGCGCGGACATCCTCTCCGTCTACGAGACGGTGACGGACGGGGCCGCCGCGGTGGCCGCCGACGAGCGGACGGGGCTGCGGGCGCGGTTCGGCCTGGCGCGCGACTGAGGCCACCGCCGCTC
>NZ_JBEXDZ010000284.1:0-5344 GCF_040606085.1 Streptomyces sp. NPDC005485
AGGCTGAGCCGTTCGGCCTCGGGGACGATGACCTCGGGGCCGCCCCGGCGAGCAGCCCGAGCCCGGTGAGCACAAGGGTCAGCGCCACGGCGGGGACATGCTGCCCGCCGTACGACCCGACCAGCAGTCCCCCGGCCCCGGCGAGCGCGGGCACCCCGATCCGCCGGACGGAGTCGCGCCGGCTGCCGGGCCGGTCGTTGATCCCGGCGAACATGGCCCCGAGCGCGGCGACGACACCGACGGACGTACGCCCGGCGAGCACGGCGACAAGAAGCAGCGGACCTGCGGCCAGCGCCCCGCGCACCACCGCACTCCAGGGAATCGGCCCGCGCTGCGCGCGCAGCGCATGAGCGAGCCAGGGCGGTACGGCGGTGCTGAGGCGGGACACGGGGCTCCTGTCGGGCGAGGGCGGAGGGGGCTGCCTTCGGGCGACGTCGGCCGGGCGAGGTACTGCCTACGGTAGATCGCGACTTTGGAGAAAATGGAACGCTGGTATTTCGGCGAGGTGACGGATCCCGCGAGGGCCGTTTTCTTTATGAACGCAACCGGCGGGAACACTGCGAGAAGACGCACATCTCCATAAACGGGAGCGGGCCCGAGGGCGTAGCCGGCCCCCGGACCCTGTGATGCCGCCCATCTTCACACGCCGGCACGCTTGAGGACTCAGGTCAGTCGTGAGGTCACCGCGTCCTGCCTTTGGACCACCCCGCATCGAGCTGCGGGGACTGGACTTGAACCAGCATTTCGGCGTACTGGGGCCTGAGCCCGGTTGATCCGGCGATCGGCGGCGAATACTGAGTCTGGAGCAAGAGTCTGAGATTGATGGCGGTCTGCCTCTACCGATTGGGCTACCGCGGCAGGGAAGTTGAGAGCCGCGGGGAGGACTCGAACCTCCACTGGAACCGCACCGTCACGACAAGCTTCAGCTTCAGCTTTGCGCTCCTCGCGCACCCCGGCCGTGGTGCGTTGTGGCCGGGGAGTTCCTGAGGCTACCCGAACAGGTAGCCGAAGACGGCGTCACCGACCCGCTGATCTACGACGTCGACGCCGTTCGCCTCTTCCCGCGCGAACTTCACGGCCTGCTGCAACTTCTCGACACGGTCGAGGAGTTCGTTCACACGGCGGGCGGGCAGGGCCCCGGAGAACTTCACGGTCGTCCAATACCCGACCGGAATGTCCTCGTAGTACACCTCGACCTGAGCCGGGTGTTTCTCGGTGGCCTCGGCCTTCACATGGTTGCGCGGAACCTTCTTCGTACGAAGCGTCCGCACCGGCTCGGTCTTCCACGCATCGGCCGACGGATCCTGCACCCATGACTCGGACGCGTCGAGCACCGGCAGCTTCCGTACGAACGTGTTGAGATCGGTGAGCTGCTTCTCGAGAAACAGCAGGTAGGACACGGGAACCTCGGCGACGAGCACCCGCCCGTCCACCTTCACGTCCGCGCGGGCGGTGCAGTTCGCCCAGTCTTTGGTGGCGGTCACGTCGAACAGCCGCGTCAGCGTGGCCGCGGTCTCCCGCAGCACGACCTCCGTCTGCACCTGCACCCGAGTCGACTCGGGCGGCAACTGCTCACCCTCCTCGTCCTTGGGCTGATAGGTACGCGAAATACCGGCCAGCAACGCGGGCTTCTGCAGCCCGTGATGAGCGGACGTCAGGTCCTGATGGGACTTGGACTTGATGCCCTTCTCCACTGCGATGATCTGATTGAGTTTCGCCACGTCGAGGACGCTAGCAGCATCAACTGGGGCTCTTCGAATGGTTATTCAGCGCGCACTCGGTATCGCAGTCACCGCTTGCGGACCCCAGCGCATCCGTGACGGACCCGACTGCGGGGAGGCGGCCGCCCTTGTGTGACGCAGCGTCAAATTTGCTTCACTGCACGTGAGTTCTGTGCAAAAAGTGCAGGGTGTGACCGAGATTTTTCACGCCAGGCTTTGAAATGGTCACAGGAAGGTCACTAAGGTCAGACCTCGAACCTCCGTTTGATCACCCACACGAGGTGAGTGACGTGGAGGGGCACCGCCCACTTGGCTTCTGTGGGCGGCCGGAGGAAGAAGGAGCTCGCCTTCGTGGCGTCCCACCGTCGACCCAAACAGCCGAGCCGCGCCCGCGTGACCGTGCTCACCGCGACCGCCGCCGCTGCCGTGGCCCTTACTTCGCAGGCCGCCCAGGCGGCCCCCAAGCCCACGAAGGGCGAGGTCAAGACGAAGGTCGACAAGCTCTACGAAGAGGCGGAGCGGGCCACCAACCAGTACGACACGGCCATGGAGAAGCAGAAGAAGCTGGAGAAGGAGATCGGCGAGCTTCAGGACAAGGCCGCCCGTGAGCAGGGCGAACTCAATGAACTGCGTACAGGCATCGGTGCGATGGCCAGCGCGCAGTACCGCTCCGGTGGCGTTGACGCCTCGGTCCAGCTCTTCCTCTCCGCCGACCCGGACGACTACCTCGACAAGGCGTCCACGCTCGACTCGCTCTCCACGAGGCAGCTGGAGTCGCTGAAGAAGGTTCAGACGAAGCAGCGCAAGCTGGCGCAGAAGCGTGCGGAGGCCACGGAGAAGCTCAAGGACCTCGCCGACACCCGCACCGAGCTCGGCAAGAAGAAGAAGGAAATCCAGGGCAAGCTCAGCAAGGCGCGGAAGCTGCTGAACTCCCTGACCGCCGCCGAGCGCCAGGCAATAACCGACCAGGAAGGGCGCGCCAGCCGCTCCTCCGCGGGCCGCGTCGACCTCGGCAACGAGGCGGCCGCCTCCAAGTTCGGTGCCGCCGCCCTGAGTGCCGCCGCCTCCCAGACCGGCAAGCCCTACTTCCGCGGCGGCACGGGCCCCAACTCCTACGACTGCTCGGGCCTCACGCAGTGGGCGTACGCGCAGGCCGGGGTCCACATATCCCGGGTCACGTACACACAGGTCAACGACGGGACCCGAGTGGGCATGAGCGCACTCAAGCCTGGTGACCTGGTCTTCTTCAACAACACCGAGCACGTCGGCCTCTACGCCGGCAACGGCCAGGTGCTGCACGCGCCGCACCCGGGGGCCTCGGTGCGCTACGAGTCGATGAGCACGATCGGCAGCTTCCAGTTCGGCGTCCGCGTCACGGGCTGATCGCGCCCGCAGGGGGTGAGGCCGCTTGCCCCAGCAGCGTCTCGGCCTCGGCGACCGCGTGCACCAAGGATTGCGGAGAAGGCGTCAGATTGCTCACGACTACGTCGACTTCGCGCAGCCCGGCCCGCTCGATGAGGTGCTTCTCGTTGGTGACCCACTCCCCCCGCGCCGCCAGCACCGCATGTGCCGTCTGTGTCGCGGCGACGGCGATCGCGCCCGCTACCTGAGTGAGGGCGCCCTTGGGGGCGTGGCCGGTCTTCGCGTACGCGAGGGTGGCGGCGGCCATGCCGTGCCAGCGGGCGGGGGCGGTCCTGCGCAGGGCCTGCGGATACGCGGCGGGGCGTGGCAGGTCGCCCCGCAGCACCTTGTTGATGGCGAGTTCGGCGACGATCAGGTAGGTGGGGATGCCCGCCAGGTGGAACATCAACGGCTCGATGCGGAAGCGCCCTTGTTCGGCTTCGGCGAGTTCGTGGTCGATGACGTCGAGGTCCCGGTAGTGGATGTCCACGCGGCGGTTCTCGATCGTCAGCCAGGCGCCGCCGTTGAAGACGCCGCCGCCCCAGCCGCCGAGTTCGGAGACCTCGCCCTGCCAGCCGAGGGCGCGCAGGTCGGCGGGGTCGAAGGCGCCCCGGTAGTACACGGCCAGGTCCCAGTCGCTGTCGGACGTGTGGGTGCCCTGGGCGCGGGAGCCGCCGAGGGCCACGGCCCGGACGGTGGGCAGGACCGCGAGGCGGTCGGTGACGCGGCCGAGGAAGGCTTCGGTGTCATCGCCGGCCGTGCTGTTCATGCTCATGTCCGCGTCTCTCCAGGGCCGGGTGATCAGGTCGGCGAGCGTGCGCACCTGGATTGGATCACGACTCGGTGGCGCAGGACGCGGCAATTTTCCGTACGCCGCCGGAACGCCGCACGCCGTTGGGCAGGGTGCCGCCGGGTCGGCGGGAAAATCGGATGCGTCCGCTGCGCATGCCTCGCATGATCGGAAAGTTGTCCTTCGACCGACTGCCGGGAGCCCTCGTGATCCAGCGCGTGACCGTCCCCTCTCTGTTCCCGCCGCCCGTCTACTCGCACGCGTCCGTCGTCAAGGCGGGAACCGATCTGGCGTTTCTCGCCGGGTCCGTCCCGCTCGACGCCGAGGGCAAGCTCGTCGGGGAGGGGGACCCGGTGCGGCAGGCAGAGCAGGTGCTCGTCAATCTCGGGGAGCAACTCCGGGCGGTCGGCAGCGACATGGCCCACGTGGTGTCGACCGATGTCTACGTCGTCGCCGGTGAGCCCGCGGTTCTGTCCGCCGTGTGGGACGTCGTCGAGGCGTCGGGGCTCAGCAGCGGACCGCACTCCTCGACGCTGATCGGGGTGACGTGTCTCGGGTATACCGGACAGTTGGTGGAGATCACGGCCACCGCTGTCGTTCCGGAACAGGCCTGAGCGGAACGCAGAACGTTGAACGCAGAGAGCAGGAGCCGAGGATGTTGATCGAGCATCGAGGGCGGCGGCCCGTCGTCCCCGACTCCGCCTACGTCGCCCCGTCCGCCGTCCTGTGCGGTGCCGTCACCCTCGGCGAGCGTGCCCGGGTGCTGCACGGTGCCGTGCTCACCGCGGAGGACGGGGAGGTCCGGGTCGGGGCGGACGTCGTCGTGATGGAGAACGCCCTCGTACGGGGGCGGGCCCGGCATCCCGCCGTCATCGGGGACGCCGTACTCGTCGGGCCGCACGCTCACATCAACGGCGCCACGATCGAGGACGAGGTGTTCGTCGCCACCGGCGCCTCGGTCTTCCCCGGCGCCGTCGTGGGCGCCGGTTCGGAGGTGCGGATCAACGGTGTGGTCCAGGTCAACTCCGTGCTCCCGCCCGGGACGGTCGTACCCATCGGGTGGATCGCGGCCGGGGCGCCCGCCCAGTTGTTCTCACCGGATCGGCACGACGAACTGTGGGAAGTGCAGCGGGAGTTGGACTTTCCCGGCACGGTGTACGGCGTTTCGAGGGGAACGTCGATGCGGGAGATCATGGCACGGCAGGCGGACCACTTCGGGGCCCACCTCGACGACCGGCACATCGAGGAGCCGCGAGGCGGGGAGCCGCATGCCGACGAGCCACGTGCGGCCACCCCGCCGAGCGGCAGCTGAGGAGCAACGGCGTTCAATCAGCGGCCACTAGGGGGTGTTTTGAAAGTCCTGTGCGGTGCCCGCGGTGTTCGGTGCGTGCCCTCGGCGTGCCGGACGAAGGCCCTCGTACTGGACGTACTT
>NZ_JBEXDZ010000285.1:0-5233 GCF_040606085.1 Streptomyces sp. NPDC005485
GACGTACCGGATGCCAGGCCAGCGGGGTACGACCCCACGGGCCACACACCAGTCCTGGTGTGCCGTCCTCAGGATCTGCTCGCGCGGCCGCCCGGTCGAAGGCCTCCATACGCGCCAGGAAGTCCGCACTGTGCGACGTCAGCAGCGGCGCCTGGTCATCGGCCGTCCGATCCCCGCGTACGACGACCAGAGCCTGCCCCTGCACCGTGCGGGGCAGCCCGAGCCAGCGCACCGGCTGCTGGACCGTCCGTACCGCGACGATCTGGTCCCAGGACGTCGTCCGGGTACGGAAGAAGGCCACGCGACGCAGCCCGATCGCGCTCACCCACGTGCCGACCCGCAGCAGTCGCAGGGCGCAGAGGATGACGAACGCGGCTCCGCCCAGGACCGCTCCCGCGGCGGCCACGGTGCCGGTGAGCGCGATGACGACCGCGGCGAAGAGCACGTACGAGGCGAGCAGCAGGAGCAGCGCGGCCGCGCCCACCCGCCAGGGGCCGGGCCGGTACGGGCGCCGCCAGTGATCGCGGTCGTCGAAGGGCAGCGCGAGATCGTCCGCCGCCTCGTCAAAGGCGCGGTCCGCCGTCAGGAAGGGCAGGGGCACGACTGATCCTCACTCAATCCACGCATGGGTGATGCCCGGTGAGGTTATCGAGCCGCGTGCCTGCTCACCACCCTTGGGGGTCCAAGGGGGTATGTCCCACGCCATTCGGGCGGCGCGGGGGCGTCAGCGCCCGTCGGAGGCCTCGGAGTGCTGCGTCTTGGCCGGTGACTGGTCGAGGGACAGCGAGGGCGTGCCGATCAGCAGAGCGCCCACGAGCCCGGCGACCACGGTGAGGCCTATGAGCCACTGCCCGGCCCTCTGCCCGGCGGACGCGCGCTCGCGGGGCGGGGGAGTGACGTTGCTGCGGAACTGGTCGGCTTCGGCGATGAAGGCGAACGGAACGGGCTCGCGCCGACGGAACATGGGGAGCGCTTCTCCTCTGGAGACTCGAAGGGATCAGAGACATCGGAGCCGTCGGGTGTCCCGGATGACTCGAACGAATCACTGTCACCAACACAGACGCTCGAAGAGCCCAAAAGGTGCCCAGTTTCGCCGAATTCGCAGAAGTTCGCTGCCGAATGTCGCGGCACGGTACCGAACGCCCCGTTGTCAGTGCCGGGCCGTAGAGTGGTCGCCGCCCGAGAGACGTGATGGGAAGGACCCTCCAAGCCGTGACCGACACCCCCGCCGACGACCTCAAGCCAAGCTTCCGCAGCGATGTCACCGTCGAGCTGGTCAAGCACACCGCGTCCGACTCGGACGTGCTGTTCGCCGCCCGTGTCTCGACCGTCGGCGAGCAGTCGCTGGACGAGCTGCAGAAGGACCCGGAGCGCTCCAAGGGCCTGATCAACTACCTGATGCGGGACCGGCACGGCAGCCCCTTCGAGCACAACTCGATGACGTTCTTCATCAGCGCCCCGATCTTCGTCTTCCGCGAGTTCATGCGGCACCGCGTGGGGTGGTCGTACAACGAGGAATCGGGCCGGTACAGGGAGCTCGAACCCGTCTTCTACGTCCCGGGCGAGTCCCGCAAGCTGGTCCAGCAGGGCCGCCCCGGCAAGTACGTCTTCGTGGACGGCACCGAGGCCCAACAGGAGCTGGTCGGCCGCACGATGGAGGACTCCTACCGCCAGGCGTACGCGGCGTACCAGGAGATGCTCGCCGCCGGCGTCGCCCGCGAGGTCGCCCGCGCGGTCCTCCCGGTCGGCCTCTTCTCCTCGATGTACGCCACCTGCAACGCGCGCTCGCTGATGCACTTCCTCGGCCTGCGCACCCAGCACGAGCTCGCCAAGGTCCCGTCCTTCCCGCAGCGGGAGATCGAGATGGTCGGCGAGAAGATGGAGGCGGAGTGGGCGAAGCTCATGCCGCTCACCTACGCGGCCTTCAACGCCAACGGTCGCGTGGCCCCGTAGGGCACCTCAGTTCTCCCGGTCGGCACAGATGTACGGATCAGCCGTGCGAAGTGTCCGTATTGCGGCATTTCGAGAAGTTCATCTAGCCTGATCAAACGGACCCGGCACTGCTTGAACCCCCGAGCAGGCAGTGCCGGGCTCCACCTTTGTCGCGACTTGTCGCCCACCCCGAGGGCAGACCAGGCATGGAGCAGCGAGTAGCGTGTTACCCATGGCTCCGACCTCCACTCCGCAGACCCCCTTCGGGAGGGTCCTCACCGCCATGGTCACGCCCTTCGCGGCGGACGGCGCACTCGACCTCGACGGCGCGCAGCGGCTCGCAACCCACCTGGTGGACGCCGGCAACGACGGTCTGATCGTCAACGGCACCACCGGCGAGTCCCCGACCACCAGCGACGCGGAGAAATCGGATCTCGTACGAGCCGTACTGGAGGCGGTCGGCGACCGTGCCCACGTCGTCGCCGGCGTCGGCACGAACGACACACACCACAGCATCGAACTGGCCCGCGCCGCCGAGAAAGCCGGCGCCCACGGCCTGCTGACCGTGACGCCGTACTACAACAAGCCCCCGCAAGAGGGCCTGTACCGGCACTTCACGGCCATCGCCGACGCGACCGAGCTGCCGGTGATGCTCTACGACATCCCCGGCCGCAGCGGCGTACCGATCAGCACCGAAACGCTGGTGCGTCTGGCCGAGCACCCGCGTATCGTCGCGAACAAGGATGCCAAGGGAGACCTGGGCCGGGCCAGCTGGGCCATCGCCCGCTCCGGCCTGGCCTGGTACTCCGGCGACGACATGCTGAACCTGCCGCTTCTCTCGGTCGGCGCGGTCGGCTTCGTCTCCGTGGTGGGCCACGTCGTCACCCCCGAGCTGCGCGCCCTCCTCGAGGCGTACGTCACGGGCGACGTCCAGAAGGCCACCGAGATCCACCAGAAGCTGCTCCCGGTCTTCACCGGCATGTTCCGCACCCAGGGCGTCATGACCACGAAGGCCGCGCTCGCCCTCCAGGGCCTGCCGGCCGGACCGCTGCGCGCACCCATGGTCGAACTGTCACCCGAGGAGACCGCGCAGCTCAAGATCGATCTTGCCGCCGGCGGGGTACAGCTCTAACCACAGACTTCACAACTGAATACGTACGACAACGCAGGCCACGGGCCTGCACCCCACACAGACAACTGCTACTGCACGAACGTCATGCGCGCCACGTGCCTTACAGGTACGTGGCGCGTGTGGTGAGGAGAGTCTTTTGAGTCATCCGCATCCTGAACTCGGCGCCCCGCCGAAGCTCGCGAAGGGCGGCCTGCGGGTCACCCCGCTCGGCGGCCTCGGTGAAATCGGCCGAAACATGACGGTCTTCGAATACGGAGGCCGTCTGCTGATCGTCGACTGCGGCGTGCTCTTCCCCGAGGAGGAGCAGCCCGGAATCGACCTGATCCTGCCGGACTTCACGTCCATCAGGGACCGCCTCGACGACATCGAGGGCATCGTCCTCACGCATGGCCACGAGGACCACATCGGCGGCGTCCCCTTCCTCCTGCGGGAGAAGCCGGACATCCCGCTGATCGGCTCCAAGCTGACCCTCGCCCTGATCGAGGCGAAGCTCCAGGAGCACCGCATCCGTCCGTACACGCTTGAGGTGGCCGAGGGCCACCGCGAGCGCATCGGCCCCTTCGACTGTGAGTTCGTCGCGGTCAACCACTCCATCCCGGACGCCCTCGCGGTCGCCATCCGCACCCCTGCGGGCATGGTGGTCCACACGGGTGACTTCAAGATGGACCAGCTTCCGCTGGACGGCCGCCTCACGGACCTGCACGCGTTCGCACGTCTGAGCGAGGAGGGCATCGACCTCCTTCTTTCGGACTCGACGAACGCCGAGGTCCCGGGCTTCGTCCCGCCCGAGCGCGACATCTCGAACGTGCTGCGCCAGGTCTTCGCCGGGGCCAGCAAGCGGATCATCGTGGCGAGCTTCGCCAGCCACGTCCACCGCATCCAGCAGATCCTGGACGCCGCCCACGAGTACGGCCGTCGCGTCGCCTTCGTCGGCCGCTCGATGGTCCGCAACATGGGCATCGCCCGGGATCTCGGCTACCTGAAGGTCCCGCCGGGCCTGGTGGTCGACGTGAAGACGCTCGACGACCTGCCCGACCACCAGATCGTGCTGGTCTGCACGGGCTCGCAGGGCGAGCCGATGGCAGCCCTCTCGCGCATGGCCAACCGGGATCACCAGATCCGCATCGTCCAGGGCGACACGGTGATCCTCGCGTCGTCGCTGATCCCGGGCAACGAGAACGCCGTCTACCGCGTCATCAACGGCCTGACCCGCTGGGGCGCGAACGTCGTCCACAAGGGCAATGCCAAGGTGCACGTCTCGGGCCACGCCTCGGCGGGCGAGCTGCTGTACTTCTACAACATCTGCAAGCCGCGGAACCTGATGCCGGTGCACGGCGAGTGGCGCCACCTGCGTGCCAACGCAGAGCTGGGCGCCCTCACCGGCGTCCCGCACGACCGCATCGTGATCGCCGAGGACGGCGTCGTCGTCGACCTCGTCGAGGGCAAGGCCAAGATCTCCGGCAAGGTCCAGGCGGGCTACGTGTACGTCGACGGCCTCTCGGTCGGCGATGTCGGCGAGCCCGCGCTCAAGGACCGGCGAATCCTCGGTGACGAGGGCATCATCTCGGTGTTCGTGGTGATGGACTCCAGCACAGGCAAGATCACCGGCGGCCCGCACATCCAGGCCCGCGGCTCGGGCATCGACGACTCCGCCTTCAGCGAGGTCGTCCCGAGGATCACCGAGGTCCTGGAGAAGTCCGCCCAGGACGGCGTGGTCGAGCCCCACCAGATGCAGCAGCTCATCCGCCGCACGCTGGGCAAATGGGTCTCGGACAACTACCGCCGGCGCCCGATGATCCTCCCGGTCGTCGTCGAGGTCTGACCCTCTCGTACGTGCCAACCCGGAGCGGGGCGCCTCGATTTGCATCGGGGCGCCCCGCTCCAGTACGTTTACGTCTCCGCCTGAACGGGAACCCGGTCGCTTCGTGCGCCGGACCAGTCCTCGAACGGGGCGGGGAATTCCGACTCAGAATCTCTGATAAAGTCGGAGCCGCTGGAAAGGGAAACGCGAAAGCGAAAACCTGGAAAGCGCCGAGGAAATCGGATCGGAAAACGGTCTGATAGAGTCGGAAATGCAAGACCGAAGGGAAGCGCCCGGAGGAAAGCCCCAGAAAATGTTCTGCGGGTGAGTACAAAGGAAGCGTCCGTTCCTTGAGAACTCAACAGCGT
>NZ_JBEXDZ010000286.1:0-5172 GCF_040606085.1 Streptomyces sp. NPDC005485
GCCGACGGTTCGTCGGCGGGGGCCTCACACACTGCCTGCGGCAGCTGGAACGGGAAGGAACTCAGCGCTTGGCCTTCGGCGTGGCCAGACGGGTGCCCGACCACTCCTTACCCACGGTGATGCTCTTCGTCTGGGAGAGGCCGGCGGTCTGCCCGGCCTCGGCGATGTCGCTGGGTTCGACGTAACCGTCCCGGCCGGTCTTGGGGGTCAGCAGCCAGATCATGCCGCCGTCCTCAAGGAGACCGATGGCGTCCACCAGTGCGTCCGTGAGATCGCCGTCCTCATCGCGGAACCACAGCAGCACGACGTCTGCGACGTCGTCGTAGTCCTCGTCGACCAGGTCCTGGCCGATCAGCGATTCGATGGATTCACGGAGCTCGTGGTCAACGTCGTCGTCGAAGCCGATCTCCTGGACCACCTGTCCGGGCTCGAACCCCAGCCTGGCGGCCGGGTTGGTCCGCTCCTCCGCGTGGTCCGCGGTCGCGCTCACGGCTTGCCTCCTGATCATGTTTCGGAAATGGGGTCTCCCCTGCTCGATCGAAGTCGAGAACCAGGGGATGCCAGCCACGCGCGTGCGCGCAGCTTTGGCCGTAGTCCACACGGGCGGGGCGGATCGCGCAAGTACCCGGCCGTCGAGACCGCCGAAACGGTGACGATCCTGGTGGTGTCGACGCAACTCCTGGTACGAGATCACCTCGCCCTGTGACGCACACCACACCGTTCCGCCCCGTATGTCCCCTTCGGAACCCTCTGGGGTTACGAGGACCGAACGACTTTGCGGAACGCGTCACGGACTGAGCGTATCGTTGCGTTTTGGTCGGGCCCGTCCCAGCGGACTGTGTGAACGTCTCGAATCCCTCTCGATAAAGGCCTCGGTTACCCCTCGGTAGAGATGACGTTTCGGTTCCTCAGGTACACGATGGGGAACGGTGCAGAGACGTGCAGAGACAGAGAAAACCCCATCAGACAGCCCTCAGACCGCCCCTCTGACAGCGAAGGAACAGCGTGGCTTCCGGATCCGATCGCAACCCGATCATCATTGGCGGCCTTCCCAGCCAGGTCCCGGACTTCGACCCTGAAGAGACTCAGGAGTGGCTCGACTCCCTCGACGCCGCCGTCGACGAGCGGGGCCGTGAGCGCGCCCGCTACCTGATGCTGCGGCTGATCGAGCGGGCCCGCGAGAAGCGCGTGGCCGTGCCCGAGATGCGCAGCACGGACTACGTCAACACGATCGCGACCAAGGACGAGCCGTTCTTCCCGGGCAACGAGGAGATCGAGCGCAAGGTCCTGAACGCGACCCGCTGGAACGCGGCCGTGATGGTGTCGCGCGCACAGCGCCCCGGGATCGGGGTCGGCGGCCACATCGCCACCTTCGCCTCCTCCGCCTCGCTGTACGACGTGGGCTTCAACCACTTCTTCCGCGGCAAGGACGAGGGCGACGGCGGCGACCAGATCTTCTTCCAGGGGCACGCCTCGCCGGGCATCTACGCCCGCGCGTTCATGCTCGACCGGCTGAGCGAGCAGCAGCTCGACGCCTTCCGCCAGGAGAAGTCCAAGGCGCCGTACGGGCTCTCCTCGTACCCGCACCCGCGCTCCATGCCGGACTTCTGGGAGTTCCCGACCGTCTCCATGGGCCTCGGCCCGCTCGGCGCGATCTTCCAGGCGCGGATGAACCGCTACATGGAGGCGCGCGGTATCGCGGAGACCTCCAAGTCGCATGTGTGGGCGTTCCTCGGCGACGGCGAGATGGACGAGCCGGAATCGCTCGGCCAGCTGTCCATCGCCGCTCGCGAGGGCCTCGACAACCTGACGTTCGTCGTCAACTGCAACCTGCAGCGGCTCGACGGCCCGGTGCGCGGCAACGGCAAGATCATCCAGGAGCTGGAGTCGCAGTTCCGGGGCGCCGGATGGAACGTCATCAAGCTGGTCTGGGACCGCAGTTGGGACCCGCTGCTCGCGCAGGACCGCGACGGCATCCTGGTCAACAAGCTGAACACCACGCCCGACGGCCAGTTCCAGACGTACGCCACCGAGACCGGTTCCTACATCCGCGACCACTTCTTCGGCGACGACCACCGGCTGCGCGCCATGGTCGAGAACATGACGGACGACCAGATCCTGCACCTGGGCCGCGGTGGTCACGACCACAAGAAGGTCTACGCGGCCTTCGCGGCGGCCAAGGCGCACAAGGGCCAGCCGACGGTGGTGCTGGCGCAGACGGTCAAGGGCTGGACGCTGGGTCCGAACTTCGAGGGCCGCAACGCGACCCACCAGATGAAGAAGCTGACCGTCGCCGACCTCAAGGGCTTCCGCGACCGGCTGCACATCCCGATCACCGACCAGCAGCTGGAGGGGGGCGCGCCGCCGTACTACCACCCGGGGCGCGACTCCGAGGAGATCCAGTACATGCACGACCGCCGCAAGGGGCTCGGCGGGTACGTCCCGACGCGTATCGTGCGGTCGAAGCCGCTGCCGCTGCCCGAGGACAAGACGTACGCGAGTGTGAAGAAGGGCTCGGGTCAGCAGTCCATCGCGACGACCATGGCCTTTGTGCGGCTCCTCAAGGACCTCATGCGGGACAAGGAGATCGGCAAGCGGTTCGTGCTGATCGCGCCCGACGAGTACCGCACGTTCGGCATGGACTCGTTCTTCCCGAGCGCGAAGATCTACAACCCGCTCGGTCAGCAGTACGAGGCGGTCGACCGCGATCTGCTGCTCGCGTACAAGGAGTCGCCGACCGGTCAGATGCTGCACGACGGCATCTCGGAGGCGGGCTGCACGGCCTCCCTGATCGCCGCGGGTTCGGCGTACGCCACGCACGGCGAGCCGCTGATCCCGGTCTACGTCTTCTACTCGATGTTCGGTTTCCAGCGCACCGGCGACCAGTTCTGGCAGATGGCCGACCAGCTGGCGCGCGGTTTCGTACTGGGCGCGACCGCCGGGCGCACGACACTGACCGGTGAGGGTCTCCAGCACGCGGACGGGCACTCGCAGCTGCTCGCCTCGACGAACCCGGGCTGCGTCGCGTACGACCCGGCGTACGGCTTCGAGATCGCGCACATCGTGCAGGACGGTCTGCGCCGGATGTACGGCTCCTCGGCCGAACACCCGCACGGCGAGGACGTCTTCTACTACCTGACCGTCTACAACGAGCCGATCCAGCACCCGGCCGAGCCGGCGGACGTCGACGCGGACGGCATCGTCAAGGGCATCCACCGCTTCAAGGCCGGTACGGCGGGCACGATCCCGGCGCAGATCATCGCCTCCGGTGTCGCGGTGCCGTGGGCCGTGGAGGCGCAGCAGATCCTCGCGGCCGACTGGAACGTCAAGGCGGACGTCTGGTCGGCGACCTCCTGGAACGAGCTGCGCCGCGAGGCCGTCGAGGTGGAGCGGCACAATCTGCTGCACCCCGAGGAGGAGCAGCGCGTGCCGTACGTGACGCGGAAACTGG
Organism: Streptomyces sp. NPDC005485; assembly: GCF_040606085.1. Taxonomy (NCBI): domain Bacteria; kingdom Bacillati; phylum Actinomycetota; class Actinomycetes; order Kitasatosporales; family Streptomycetaceae; genus Streptomyces; species Streptomyces sp. NPDC005485. Next base: position 3,452 of record NZ_JBEXDZ010000286.1, read on the forward strand.
GCGACTCCGAGGGACCGTTCGTGGCGGTGTCCGACTGGATGCGATCGGTTCCCGACCAGATCTCGCGCTGGGTTCCGGGCACGTACCAGTCGCTCGGCGCGGACGGTTTCGGCTTCGCCGACACGCGGGGCGCCGCGCGCCGCTTCTTCCACATCGACGCGCAGTCGATCGTGGTCGCGGTGCTGACCGAGCTGGCACGCGAGGGCAAGGTCGACCGGTCGGTGCTGAAGCAGGCGATCGACCGCTACCAGTTGCTCGACGTGGCGTCGGCGGACCCCGGGGCCGCGGGCGGCGACGCGTAGTGGTGTGACAGCTGGGCGCGCCCGCTGAGGGTGTGCGTCCGCCGAGGGGCGGTGGGGCCGGTCGCGGCTCCGCCGCCCTTCCGTGGTTCCTCCGCCGTGCGACTTCTACGATGCGGGCATGAAGGAACAACGGGCATGAAGGAACAATCGGCACAAGCCCGTTGGGAGCACCACACCCAGCGGCCCCTGCTGGCGCTCGCGGTGGCCTTCGCCCTCGCGTACGCCGTGCCGATCGTGGACAGCGGTGCGAGTCCCTCGCTGACGTCGACGTGCACGCTGGTGGAGTGGGTGGTGTGGGGTTCGTTCGCCGCCGACTACCTCATGCGGCTCGCACTCGCCCGCCGGCGCCGGGAGTTCGTCCGCACGCACTGGCTCGACCTGTGCGCGGTGGTCGTGCCGATGTTCCAGCCGTTGCGGCTGCTGCGGCTCGTCTCCACGCTGATGCTGGTCGGGCGGCGGGCCCGGATGGCCTCGCAGATCCGGCTGACGACGTACGTCGGGGGCTCGGTGATCGGGCTGTTGATGTTCGGCTCGCTCGCCGTGCTCTCCGTGGAGCGGGACTCGCCGAATGGGAACATCCGGACGCTGGGCGACGCGGTGTGGTGGTCGTTCACCACGATGACGACGGTGGGGTACGGCGACCACGCCCCGACCACCGGTCTCGGCCGCATGATCGCGGTCGGCCTCATGCTGTCCGGGATCGCCCTTCTCGGTGTCGTCACCGCGAACATCGCCACGTGGTTCATCTCCCGCTTCGAGAAGGACGACGTGGAGGAACGCAGGCAGACGGCGGCGATCGAGGCGCTCACTGAGGAGGTGCGGGCCCTGCGGGCGGAGGTCGCGTCGCTGTCCTCCCCGGGGGTGCCGCATCCCGTGCCGGAAGCCGTGGAGGGGCCGGTTCGGTAGGGCCCGTTCGATAGGGGCCGGGGGCCCGCGGTGACGACGGCTCCGCCGCCACGCGGGTCCGGAGCCCGCTACCAGAACCCGGAGCCCGGGGCCGCCGTGCCGGCCAGCCAGATGATGGCCAGGAGGGTGTCGATGGCACCCAGGACGAGGGCGATGAGGGCCGGGACCGGGCGGGAGGACCAGGTTCGGCCCATACCGAGCCAACCGCAGACGATCGCCACCGGGCCGAGGATGATCCCCAGCACGAAGAACCCGGCGACCGCACAAATGACTCCGACGATTGCGAGCGTCGCGCGATCCGGCCCGTTCCGGGACCACGTCCGGCCACGTGAACGGGGGTACCTGCGCGTGCCGTGTCCAAAGCCCGTCATCTCAACTCCCTGGACCTCTCGGCCAATTGGGTTCGACGACCGGGTACCCCTGTTTCCGCCCGTAAGACCTGCCGGCGCGCTGCCCCCCCCCCCCCCCGCCGGAGTGAGGGGCCGGCCGAGAGGCGGCCGAAGATCCACGGGG
>NZ_JBEXDZ010000287.1:0-5021 GCF_040606085.1 Streptomyces sp. NPDC005485
TAGGCCTCCACCGTCCAGGTGTTCTGCGACTCGCCCGCGGCCAGTTCGGCGTAGTAGGGGGTGTTCGCCCCGGCGATGCGCGCCCCCACCTCGACACTTGCAACGCTGGCCGCTGTTGATGCAGTTGACCATGTTGTTCATCACGTTCTCGTCGAAGACGTTGATGAAGTCGTCGTGGTCGGTCGCGGCCTTGTGCAGCTGCTCCGGGAAACCGTCCACCGCGTAGGCGTTCTTGACCTGCCCGTTCTGGATGACCGGGGCCGGCACGTTGTACACCAGGCGCATGGTCAGCTGCGGAATGGCCTTGAAACCATTGCCACAGTTGCCCTGGGCGTCGGCGAACGCCACGTGCGTACGGTGGTTGGCGCTGTCGATGTTCTGACCGTCCCAGCAGCTCTGGAACTTGAACGACCGCACCACGCTGCTGCCCTGGGGGCAGATCGGGTACTGCGTCGTCAGCTGCACCTTGTTCTCGAAGCCGGTGCAGCTCCAGTGCGCGTTGGCGTTCGCGAGACCGTTGGTCGTGGTCTTCGCGTCACCGGTGATGATCCGCAGGAACTTCGGCATCGCGACGACCTTGCTCTTCGCGTTGCCGACGAACTTGATCTGCGCCTGCTTGACCTGCTGGATGGCGCCGACGTTGCCTTCCTTGCCACCGCCGTCGTTGTTCTGGTCGAAGTCCTTCGTACCGTTCTGGATACGCACGACCGGCCAGTAGTACGAGGACTTGTCGCCCTGGTTCGTGCAGCTGGTCTGGGCCGCGGCGAACGTGTCGTTGTTGGCGAAGGCGTCGTTCGACTGGTTGCCGACGTAGTCGTGCAGGTGGTGCGCGCCGTTGGCCACACCGGGCGCCACGATCACGTTGTCGGTGTTGAACTTCTTGTTGGCGTTCACACCGCACGAGCTGGTGAACGTGCCGGCCGAACCACCGGCCCGGGTGCGGGCCTTCTGGGCGACGTTCGCCTGGACCTTCGTGATGTCCACGAAGTCCGCGGCGACGGGACCGTTTCCGGCCTGACCGCCATTGCCGGTCTGCTGGCCGCCGTTGCCGGCGTTGCCGCCCTGCTGGCCGCCGTTGCCACCCTGCTGCTGACCGCCGTTGCCGGCCGTCGCGCTCGGGGCCGCGGTCGCTCCGCCGTTGTTGTTCTGGCCGTTCTGACCATTCTGGCCGTTTTGGCCGTTCTGGTTGTTCTGCCAGTTCCCTCCGGCGTTGGTCTGGGCCTGGTTGGCGGTGGTGCCGGTGCAGGGGGCCAGTCCGTCGAGCGAGCCCGGGGCGGCGGCGCCGACACGGCTGAAGTCGATCTTGATCCGGCCGATGACCGCGGTCCGCTTGTCCTTCAGCGGGCCGAGGATCGCGTTCTGGACGAAGCCCGCGTCATTGGCCTGCGCCTGACGCGACGAGCTCAGCCGGGCGTACGCCTCGGTGATCTGCTTGTCCAGAGTCGCCAGTTCGTTGTCGACGTTCGCCTTCGCGCGGCTCGGCACGCTGGTCAACTGCTGACCGATGTCCGGGCAGGTGATCGTGGCCACCTGGGCGGCGGCGGCCTTGGTGCTGTTCTGTGTCGAGTTCTCCTCGTGCGCCGAAGCATAGAAATTCGCCCAGATCAGCCCGCCCCCGCCAAGCGCTAGAGCCGCCGATGCGGCTATGGCCTTGTTGGCCAGTGACGAACGGCGTTTTCTTGTATTGCGTCCCATGGAACTCCTCTGACTTCCTTGCGGGGCATCGAGGCGCCCGACAGGAGTGAAGCGGCTCCGTTCCATACGCAGGGGGCGCGTGAGGCGTTCAGAGGCCCTCGAAAAACTTGGAAGTTCCTGAGACCAATTTCGGCACAATGGGCCCAGAAGCCCGCGTTTCCAAGGGAGTTGATCTCCCCGAGCAGGTTTACAACCGGCTTTTGACTGATATTCAGTGGCTGCCCTGGTCCAGATAGGCGAGCACCGCGAGTACGCGCCGGTTGTCGTCGTCCGAGACCTCCAGGTCCAGCTTGGCGAAGATGTTGGACGTGTGCTTCGCGATCGCCCGTTCCGTGACCACGAGTCCGGCCGCGATGGCCGCGTTCGACCGGCCCTGCGCCATCAGTTCCAGCACCTCCCGCTCGCGCGGGGTGAGCCGGCCGAGCGGCTGGTCGGTACTGGAGCGGCGCGACAGCAACTGCTGGATCACCTGCGGGTCCATGGCCGTACCGCCCGCCGCGACCCGCCGTACGGCGTCGATGAACTGCTCCGCGTCGAACACCCGGTCCTTGAGCAGATAGCCCACCGCGCCCGCGCCGTCCGCGAGCAACTCCCGCGCGTACAACTGCTCCACGTGCTGCGACAGCACCAGCACCGGCAGCCCCGGCCTGTCCCGGCGGGCCTGCAGCGCGCACTGCAGCCCCTCGTCGGTGTGCGAGGGCGGCAGCCGTACGTCGACGACGGCGACGTCCGGCGCCTCCTCGGCGAGTGCCCGGGTGAGCTCGGGGCCGCTCTCCACGGCTGCCGCGATCTCGAAGTCGTACGCCTCGAGCATCCGCACCAGTCCGTCGCGCAGCAGGAACAGGTCTTCGGCTAGGACAACGCGCAAGGGATCTCCATGCTCACCATGGTGGGACCGTCCGCGGGGCTGCTGACGGCCAGTACGCCGTCGAATGTACCCAGTCGCCGCTCGACCCCGGTCAGCCCGGACCCCCCGCCGATGCGTGCGCCGCCCCCGCCGTTGTCGGTGACCGTGATCCGCAGCCTGCCGTCCGTGTGGTGGACGTCCACCCAGAGGCGGTCCGCGCCGGAGTGCTTCACCGCGTTGGTGAGCAGCTCGCTCACCGCGAAGTACGCCGCCGACTCCACGGGCGCGTCCGCGCGGCCCTCGGGAAGTTCGACACTCACCTCGGTCGGCAGGGGCATCCGCAGCGCCAACGCCCGCAGGGCGTCGCCGAGTCCGCGCTCCGCGAGCACCGGCGGATGGATGCCGCGCACCAGGTCGCGCAGTTCCGTCAGCGCCTCCGCGGAGGACTCCCGGGTCCGGGCGAGGAGCTCCTTCGCCTTCGCCGGGTTCTTCTCGATCAGTGCCTCGATCGTCCCCAGGTCCATGCCCATCGCGACGAGCCGTGCCTGCGCGCCGTCGTGCAAGTCCCGCTCGATCCGACGCAGTTCGGTCGCGGAGGTGTCCACGGCGTCCCGTCGGGTCTCGGTCAGCACCCGGACGCGTTCGGCGAGTTCACGCTGGCCCGGGGCGAGGGCGGCGCGGACGATCAGGAAGTGGCCGCGCAGGAGGGCCGGGGTGGCGAAGTAGGAAGTGAACAGCAGCACGGCGGCCAGGGCGCCGGCGAGGAGCGCCGAACCCTGTCCCGAGACGGGCACGAAGCCGTACCACCAGTTGACGCGCGTGCCGTCCGTGAACGCCCGCCACAGGCCGAGCGCGAGCGCGAAGCCCTCCAGGGGGTAGAAGGCGAGGACGGCGGACAGCAGCGCGGTCAGGAACCCCGCGGTCATGTCGACCGGCAGCCAGCAGAGGTCCCGCCAGGTCGCGGAGTCACCGAGCATCCGGAAGCAGCGGGTCCAGGGCTTCGCGCCGTCCGGGATCGGGCGGTACGCGGGCGGGATCCGCACTCCGCACCACTCCGCGGCCACGAGCCGCCGCCAGTCCGCGAAGGCGCGTACGCCGGTGAGCACCCACGGGGTCGTGAAGATGCCTATGCCCGCGGGGATGACCGCGAGGGACACGACGGACAGCACGAACAGGGCGAGCGCCCCGGCCAGGCTCACCACCGCCAGCACCAGGCCCCGCCCTGCCGCCACCCCCACACGCCGCCATCCCGCCCATGTCATCTCCATGCCGCCAGTCTTCCGGAACAGCCGACCGGGGTCACGGGGCCGGGCACCCCAGCGGGGGTGGTGTTGGCACCCCTAGTGGGGCGCCGTTCGCGTGGGGGCCGGTGGGTGGGCCGGGTCCGTGCGTACGCGGCTGCGGGCCGTCCTGGCTGCGGGTGCGCGTGGCGCCGGGGGGCCGGCGGAGCCTCGTTTCTGCGGGCAATCGTGCCGCCAGGGGCGGCACGGGTGGGCGCAGCGGCGCCCCGTGAACGCCGGGTTGCGTGACCCACTCCCGGCCGGCACCAACACCGGGTGACCGAGCAAGGCAAGGAGGCACCCGGGGGCCCGGTCACCCCGCCAGGACCGCCGCCTCGACCGCGGGGTCGAGCCCCACCACCGGCCGGTCGTCCCGTTGAGGGGCGTCCCCGCCACGGGCCCGCAGCCACGCCCACGTGTCGGCGACCGTCTCCGACACATCCCGGCACCGAAGCCCCGCCGCGACGGCCCGCGACACATCCAGCCGGTGGATGCCGTCGTGGACGTCCCCCGGCGGAAACCAGACCGGCAACTGCACCCAGGGCTCGATCCCCGCGTCCAGCACCTCTCGAGGGTCCGTCCACCGCAGCTCCGCCTCGGCTCCGGTGGCGCTGACGCATGCGTCGAGGAGCGCCTCCATCGTCGTATGCCCGGAGGGACTGACGAGGTTGTACGGCCCGCTCAACTCCCCCTCCACCGCCGCGAGAACCCACTCGGCGAGGTCGCGGACGTCGACGTACTGGAGGGGAAGGTCGCGCGGCCCGGGCGCCAGCACGGGGCCGCCGCGGGCGATCCGGTTGAGCCACCACGGCAGCCGCCCGATGTCCTCGTGCGGCCCGAGGATCAGCCCGGCCCGCACGAGCAGCGAACGCTCCGCCCCGAAGGCGTCGAGGACGGCCAGCTCACCGCCGTGCTTGTCGCGCGCGTAGTCGGTCTGCTCGGCGTCCGCGGACGCCCCCTCCACGAGGGCACCGGCCTCGGTGCATCCGACGCCCCGCGGCCACGCGTACACCGAGCAGCTCGACACGTACACATACCGCGAGGCCCGGCCGGCCAGCAGCCGTGCCGTGTCCCGTACGGCGCGCGGCGCCGCCGACCAGGTGTCGACGACGACATCCCACTCACCGTCGCCGCCCCCCGCCCGCCCCTCCCGCGGAGTGGGTGGGGCGAGGCCACGCACCCCACCCCCCCCCCGTCGG
>NZ_JBEXDZ010000288.1:0-4984 GCF_040606085.1 Streptomyces sp. NPDC005485
CGGGCGGTGGTCTTCCGCGAGCGTGAGCGCGGCGCGCCGCGCCCGGCTGGTCGCCGGGCGCGGCGTCGGCGCTCGACGCGGGGTGCGCGAGAGCCTGCTTGGAGCCTGTCACTGGCCGAGCACGTCCTTGATCTCGTTCTTTGCCGCGTCCCAGCCCTGGTCGGGCGTCTTGCCCTTCTGCTCGACCTGGAGGATGCCGACGTCGGTGATGGCCGTGCCGATCGGCTGGTCCTTCGTGCCGAAGATCTGGACCGGAATGGTCTTCGCCGAGTCGGCGAAGATCTGCGCGATCGGCGCGTCCGAGAAGTATGCCGTGGTGTCGGCCAGCGGCTTCAGGGCCGAGTACGCCGACGGGGTCGACGGGAAGCTCGCCTGCTTGGCGAAGACCTTCGCCTGCTGCTCAGGGGCCGTCAGCCACTTCGCGAGCGCGATGGCGTCCTTCTGGTGCTTGCCCGCCGTCGGCACGCCGATGAACGAACCGCCCCAGTTGGCCGCGGTCGGCGCCGCCGCCACGTCCCAGTTGCCCTTGCCGGAGGCGCCGGACTTCTGCTCGATGTAGCCGATCATCCACGCGGGGCAGGCCACCGTCGCGAAGCTGGCGTTGGAGAGGGCCTTGTTCCACGGGTCCTCGAACTGCTTCAGCTTCGCCGACATGGTGCTGGTCGCCACCTCCATCGCGGCGTTCCAGGCGTGCTTCACGCCCGTGGACTTGTCCCAGATGACGTTGCCGTCCTTGTCGTAGTAGCGCTGGCTCTCGCCACCCAGCGCCGCGTTGTAGACCGAGGAGGCGGAGTCGACGTACTTGGTGCCCTTGGGCGCCTTCTTCATGTACTCCTTGCCGACGTCCACGAACTTGGACCAGTCGCCCTTCCACTGCGCGGCGAGCTTGGTGCGGTCCGTCTCGAGGCCGGCCTTCTTGAACAGGTCCTTGCGGTAGCAGATCGCCATCGGGCCGACGTCGGTGCCGAGGCCGATCAGCTTGCCGTCCTTGGTGGTGGCCTGGGCGTTCTTCCAGTCCAGCCACTGGGACTTGTCGACCTCCTTGCCGAGGTCGACGAACTTGTCGGCCTGCGTCTGCACGGCCTCCGTGACGTTGCCGACCTCGATCGCCTGGATGTCGTCGGTGCCGGCACCGGCCTGCAGACGGGTCAGGGTCTTCGGCCAGTACACGTCGGTCTTGGTGGTGACGTTCTCCTTGATGGAGATGTTCGGGTGCAGTTTCATGTAGTCGTCGTAGAGCCCGGCCTGCTTGTAGCCGAAGACCCCGAAGGTGCCGATGGTCAGCGTGGTCTTGCCACCGCCACCGCCCCCACCGCCGGAGTTCGAATTGCCGTCGTCCGAGTCCTTGGAACAGCCGGCCAGCAGCCCCGTACTCAACGCGGCGACGGCCGCGAGGGCCACCAACCGGTGGGATCGGCGGGTACTCGTGCGCATTGCGTCCTCCTGTTGCCTGACGTGCCGACCCCCCGGCCAACTGCACTGTTGGGCCCGTTATTCTCGCTGCGGCTCGGGCGGGGAACGTGCGGGATGTGTATGTGTCAGGTACCGTGGGAGCGCTCCCACAGGTGATGTGTTGAAGAGTCGTCGGTTTGTTCGGGGGTGTCAAGGGTGGAAGCGGCGAGATATGCCTTCGGTTATCGGCCTGTTAGCTAAAGAGCCCGGCGGACGTCCACGGCTCGCTCCGAGGCTTCGCCGAGGGATCACGACTGTTAGATTCCAGGCCGACGCGGTGTGACGCGGCGTGACAGGAGGCGGACCATGGCAGGCCACGGAGCGCGGGGCCGGAGCGGCGGGCGGCCGACGCTTGAGGAGGTCGCCGCGCGGGCCGGAGTGGGCCGCGGCACGGTGTCGCGGGTGATCAACGGCTCCCCGCGGGTCAGTGACGCGACCCGCGCGGCGGTCGAGGCGGCGGTCGCCGAACTCGGCTACGTGCCCAACACGGCGGCCCGCGCGCTCGCCGCCAACCGCACGGACGCGATCGCGCTCGTCGTGCCCGAGCCGGAGACCCGCTTCTTCGCGGAGCCGTACTTCTCGGACATGCTCAAGGGCGTCGGCTCCGCGTTGTCGGAGACCGAGATGCAGCTGCTGCTGATCTTCGCGGGCAGCGACCGCGAGCGGCGCCGGCTGGCCCAGTACCTCGCCGCGCACCGGGTGGACGGCGTCCTCCTGGTCTCCGTGCACGCCGACGACCCGCTGCCCGACCTGCTCTCCCAGCTGGAGATCCCGGCCGTGATCAGCGGTCGCCGCTCGGTGGAGGAGACACTTCCGTCGGTCGACTCCGACAACTACGGCGGCGGCCGCGTCGCCGTGGAACATCTGATCGAACGGGGCTGCCGGACCATAGCCCACATCGCCGGACGCCTCGACGTCTTCGGCGCCCAGCGCCGCGTCGACGGCTACCGCGAGGCGCTGCAGGACGCCGGCCGCGAGGTCGACGAGGGCCTGATCGTCCCCGGTGACTTCACCGAGGAGGGCGGCCGCCGCGGGATGACACAGCTGCTGGCCCACTGCCCGACGCTGGACGCGGTCTTCGCCGGCTCCGACGTGATGGCGGCCGGCGCCCGCCAGGTCCTGCGCGAGGCGGGCCGCCGTATCCCCGACGACGTGGCGCTCGTCGGCTACGACGACTCCGCCATCGCCCGCCACATGGACCCCCCGCTGACCAGCGTCCGCCAGCCCATCGAGCACATGGGCCACGCGATGATCGACCTCCTCCTGGACGAGATCGCGGACCGCCGCCCGGCGGCGTCCCGGGGCCTGGAGCGCCGCCAACTCGTCCTGCCCTCGGAACTGATCCTGCGGGCTTCTTCCTGACGGACCTGACGGACCTGACGGACCCGACCGATCGGGTGGACCTGATGGACCTGACCCGATCGGGCGGACCCTGAAGGAAGCCCGCCACCCGGCGCGGCCCGGTCGCCGGGCGCCCGGAATCCGGCCTCCGCGCCCGTCCCGCCTGCGACATCTCTCCATATGAGCGACACGGGTGCGCCCCCGTCGGGCAGGCTTTGGGGCATGGTCCTACACCCCTTGCTGGGAGTCGACGAAGTATCCGCCGTGGAGCCTCACTTGGGGCGGGTGGGCGAGGTGTTCAGGGTGTTCCGCGAGCAGGACTCGGGGTGCGTGTCGTACGGGGTGCGGCTGCTGGACGGGGCGCGCTGGTTCGTGAAGGAGGCGGTCACCGGCCGGGCGCGCCGTTCGCTGGAGCGCGGCTGGGCGTTCCACCGGGCCGTACGGCACACGGCGATCGTCCCGCAGGTGCACCGGATCGCCGTACAGCAGGGCGGTTCGGCGGTGGTGATGCCCTGGCGGGAGGGCGAGGTGCTGTACCACGCCACCGCGGGGGGACACCGCGACCGTACGAGCCCGGGCAGCCCCATGGCCCGCTTCCGCGCCCTGCCGACCGCCCGCGTCCTGGGCGCCTTCGACCGCGTCCTGGACGCCCATCTGGCGGTGGAGGCCGCCGGTCACGTCGCCGTCGACTTCTACGACGGCGCACTGCTGTACGACTTCACGGCGGACGTGATGCATCTGGTGGACCTCGACGAGTACCGCCCGGGCCCCTTCCTCGTGGAGGACGAACGGCTGCCGGGCTCCCGCCGGTTCATGGCGCCGGAGGAGTTCGCGCGCGGGGCGCTCATCGACATCCGTACGACGGTCTTCACCCTGGGCCGCACCGCCCGGCTGCTCCTCGACGCGGGCGACGAGGAACGCGCCTGGCGCGGCACCCCGCAACAACTGGCGGTGGTCGAGCGCGCCACCTTCCCCAACCCCGACGACCGCTACCGAACGGCCCGCGACTTCGCCGCCGCGTGGCGGGACGCCGCCGATCCGCCCAGGGAGGCGGGGCGTTAGGCGTGCTGTCCGGGGAGGTCGGTGACGGGGTCTTGGGTGGCGGGGGATGCGGCCGTGCTTCGCCGTCCTGCTCTTCGGTGCCGTACGGCCCGCGACTTCGCCGTTGCCTGGCGGGGGCAGGGCTGTCAGGCGCGCTGTCGGGAGGTCGGTGACGGGGTCTTGGGTGGCGGGTGGGATGCGGTCGTGCTTCGCCGTCCTGCTCTTCGGTGCCGTACGGCCCGCGACTTCGCCGTTGCCTGGCGGGGGCAGGGCTGTCAGGCGCGCTGTCCGGGGAGGTCGGTGACGGGGTCTTGGGTGGTGGGTGGGATGCGGTCGTGCTTCGCCGTCCTGCTCTTCGGTGCCGTACGGCCCGCGACTTCGCCGTTGCCTGGCGGGGGCAGGGCTGTCAGGCGTGCTGTCCGGGGAGGTCGGTGACGCGGTCGTGGGTGGCGGGAGGCAGTGACACGGCATCGAAGCGGCCGTACGGCCCGGGTTCCCGCAGGGGCGTCTCGGGCACGGCGGCCCGTACGGACGTCTCCGTCAGGGGCGCGGTTCGCGCCGCCATCGCACCTCGCCGTCCTGCTCCTCGCCCGTCGGTGTCAGCCCGGCCGCCGTGGCGACGGCCGCCGACGCGCGGTGTTCGGGGTGGACATGGGCGACGACGGACCCTGCGCCCTGCCGCTCCAGCCATCCGACCAGCCCCACGGCGGCCTCGGACGCGAACCCGCGCCCCTGCCAGCCGGTGCCCACCACCCAGGCGATCTCCGCGACGCCCCCGGCGACCGTTGCCTGCACCGTCCCCACCAGGGCCCCGCCCTCGTGCAGCCGCAGCACCCAGTTGCACCAGGAGACGGCGGGGTCGGGGCAGCCGGCGACCAGCCGCTCGTAGCGTGCCCGCAGTGCTTCGGGGGAGTGCGGAGCGCCCCCGATGAACTCGTGCAGCGCCGGGTCGCCGAGCACCGCGGCCATCTCCTCGGCGTGCTCGACGCGGAGGGGGAGGACGTCGAGACGGGCGGTGCGGAAGGACTGGGCGCTGATCACGGTCATGACAGAGGACGGTAGAGGACCGTGAGGGGAACACGACCGAGGCCCGGGGCCCGTTGCCGGTACCGGCCCCCGGGTTTTTGGGGTGGGTGGGGCCTTGAAAACC
>NZ_JBEXDZ010000289.1:0-4841 GCF_040606085.1 Streptomyces sp. NPDC005485
GCGACGGCCTCGGCGTCGGCTGCGTAGTGGCGCAGCCGGGCGCGGCGCTGATCCGCTCGGGCGCGTGCCTCGCTTTGGGCGCGTGCGGCCCGGTCCAGCGAATCGGCCCGACCGGCGAGCCCCTTGACCCGCTCCTCGTGCGTGCGCACCTGGAGCCGGGCCTCCATCTCGGTCTGCCGCGCGTTGGCGCCGTCGGCCGCGAGCCGGTCCCGTGCGCCGGTGTCGGGCTCCTCCTCGACGGGCATCTCCTCGGCGACGACGAGCCGTTCGGCCAGCTCCTCCGCCTCCTCCAGGGCCCGGTCGAGCGCCTCCTGGGCCCGCGCCGCGGCCGCGGTGCTCCGCTCGGCCTCGCCGGCGGCGCCGCGTGCCTGCCCGGCCAGCCGGCCCAGCTGTTGCGCCACGGACGACTTCTCCCGCTCGACGGTCCGCCGCCGCTCCCCCAGCTCCTCCACCAGCGCGGCGCACTCCCGGCGCCGCTCGGCCGCCCCGTGCTGCGCCTCGGTGAGCTCCTCGCACCGCACGGCCAGCTCCGCCGACTCGGCCGCGGCCTCGTCGACGGATGCCTGCACTTCGAGCAGACTCGGCGCCCCGGCCGACCCGCCGTGTGCGAAGTGCGCCCCGAGCAGATCCCCTTCAGCGGTGACAGCGGTCACCTCGGGCCGGGCGTACACAAGGTCCTCGGCGTCCTCCAGGGTGCCGACGACGACAATCCCCCGCAGCAACCGCCGTACGGCGGGCATCAGTTCGTCGGGTCCTCGGACGAGGTCGGCTGCGCGGGGAGGCCCGTCGCGGTGCTCCGGTTCCGGGTCCACGTCATCGGGGGCGCCGCCCCCCGCCAGCAGCAGTGCCGCCCGGCCCGCGTCCTGTTTGCGCAGCAGGCGGATGGCGTCGGCCGCGGCGGCGGGGGTGGTCATGGCGATGGCGTCGGCAGCGGCGCCGAGGGCGGCGGCCAGGGGAACTTCGAAGCCGGGGGTGACGGAGAGAAGTTCGGCGGCGGGGCCGAGCAGGCCGATGAGGCGGTCCCTGGCGCCGAGGAGGGCCCCCGTGCCGTCCTTGCGGCGCAGGCCCAGGGCGAGCGCCTCGTGACGGGCCCGGGTCGCGGCCCGTCTGCGTTCCGCCGTGGTGGTCGCCTCGCGGGCCGCCGTCAGCTCGGCCTCCGCGTCCGCGAGGGCGCGCTTGGCCTCCTCGTGCCGGGCGCCCAGTTCCTCGTCGCCCGCGTCCAGCCCGTCGACCTCGGCCTTGAGCTGCTCGTACTCCTCCTGTGCCGTGACCGCGCGCTCCTGCGCCTCGTCGCGGGCGGCGGCGAGCCGGTCGATCTCGGCCTGGGCGGAGGCGGCTCGCGAGCGGGCGGCGTTGACCTGGCCGCTCAGCCGGGCGAGCCCCTCGCGGCGGTCGGCGATCGAGCGGGCCACGTCCTTCAGGCGCCGTTCCTCGACCGTCAACTCGCGTTCCAGCTCGGCGCGGTGCTCGACCGTGTCCTCCAGGGCATGCTCGGCCGCCTCCAGGGCCGCTTCGAGCTCGGCCTCCTGCTCGCGGATCCGGGCGGCCTCGCGCTCCATGTCCTCGGGGTCGCGCCCGCGCCGCTCCTCGGGCGGAGCCGACGTGGCGCTCTTGACGCGCGCGTCGGCCAGCGAGATCGTGCCGCGCACCCGCTCGGCGAGCTGCGACAGCTCGTACCAGGTCTGCTGGGCACGCTGGAGACGCGGAGTGAGCTGCCGTACCTCGTCCTCCAACTGCGCCTCGCGCTGGAGTGCCCTCTTCAGCTCGGCCTCGGCGCCGTCCTTGCGTTCCTTGAGCGCGGCCTCGTCGGCGATCTCGGCCCGCAGCGCCTGCCGCAGTCGTACGAGATCGTCGGCGAGGAGGCGCAGACGGGCGTCGCGCAGGTCGGCCTGGATGACGGCGGCGCGGCGGGCGACGGCGGCCTGCCGGCCAAGGGGCTTCAACTGCCTGCGCAGTTCATCCGTGAGGTCCTGCACGCGCGCGAGGTTGGCCTGCATCGCGTCGAGCTTGCGCAGCGCCTTCTCCTTGCGCTTGCGGTGCTTGAGGACGCCCGCGGCCTCCTCGATGAAGGCGCGGCGGCCCATCGGATCGGCGTGGAGTACGGAGTCGAGCTGGCCCTGTCCGACGATGACGTGCATCTCGCGGCCGATGCCGGAGTCGGACAGCAGTTCCTGGATGTCGAGCAGCCGGCAGGTGTCGCCGTTGATCTGGTACTCGCTGCCGCCGTTGCGGAACATGATCCGCGTGATGGTGACCTCGGCGTACTCGATGGGCAGCGCGCCGTCGGAGTTGTCGATGGTGAGGGACACCTCGGCCCGGCCGAGCGGCGGCCGCCCGGTGGTGCCGGCGAAGATGACGTCCTCCATCTTGCCGCCGCGCAGCGACTTGGCGCCCTGCTCGCCCATGACCCAGCTGAGCGCGTCCACGACATTCGACTTGCCCGAGCCGTTGGGACCGACGACGCACGTGATGCCCGGCTCGAACCGCAGCGTGGTGGCCGAGGCGAACGATTTGAACCCGCGCAGGGTCAGGGCCTTGAGGTGCACGCCGCTGGACTCTACCTTCCGCCCGTATCTCACTCCATGAACGCGCGGTTTCACCCATGAACGTGCAGGGCACATCAGACGTTAAAGAGAGTGGAAGCGTGCGCGGGGGAATCAGCACGACAAGCTCGACAAGCGGAGGGCAAGAAAGAAGGGACGCCTGAACGGCGTCCCTTGCAACTCTGACAACTCAGCGGCTGAATACGGGCAGCCCAACCACCGCTGTCATAGTGGTGCTATGCGGTGCAGTGATCAGGTGAGCGCAGGCTCCGCCTGGGGTACGTCGATGCTGTCGAGAAGCGAGTCCGAGTCGTGAGAAGCGGCAGCCGCGAGCGCGTCGTTCTCGGCCTGAATCCGTACGAGTTCGGATTCGAGGTCCTGGACGCGCTGCTGGAGCCGTCGCATCTCGGCGATGAGTCGCGGGTCGGAGCCGCCGACGTAACCGAGAAGCGCCTTTGCCATGATGGATGGTCCTCCACACTGAGTGACCGACCGATGCGGTGTGGGTCGATAGGTCGTGAGGGAATCGCACCCGCGATGCTTGACACTTGCTAAATTCTTGCTGCCGTTCCACATGCCAAACAGCTAAGGTGCGCGGGGCTTTCAGCGTCTCACCAAAAAGTTTGACGGTCAACACGATCACGCCCTGTATTGGCGGGCAACCCGGGGGCACGCGGCCTGGAAGCGGCTGCGCTGCGACTCCTGCGGGGCCCTGAGGGCGTGGAGATCATCCTTAAGTGCGGAGCCTCCCACGACAAGCCGTTCTTGGCAACCACCAGGTCATCTCTGCCGTGGGCACGTGCGCACGGCATGTCACAGGGCCCCCACCGGGGGTGTCGCCGTCGAAGCGTCAGCGGATCGCGAAGGCGTCGTAGTGACCGCGGGGCGTGTCCCAGATCTCAGTCACTCCGTCCACACGCCCGGGTGTGTCGTCCCCCTGGAGCCAGTCGAGCAGGGCCTGGCATCCGGTTCGTGAGCCCTCGGCGACCACCTGGACCCGTCCGTCGTCCAAATTGAGAGCAAAACCACTCAGCCCGCCGATCTCCAGCGCCCTGGCCCGCGTGTACCAGCGGAAACCCACACCCTGGACCCTTCCGCGTACCCACGCCACGAGCCTTGCATCCTCGTTCATGGGTGCACGCTAACCGGCCAATTGCACTCGGAGCACTTCCTCCTCTTGCGCCATGAGGTACCGTCCCGACCCAATGAGCCTCACTCGTTCGGGTGAGGCACGTTGCCCGCAAGGATGAGGAAGGCCAGGAGTATGGGACGCCACCGACGCTCCGCCGCCGGCCGCGCCGCTACAGGCCGCGCCACCGGGATCACGGAAACACACCCGGTTCACACGGAGAGCTACGGCCCCGAGAACCTCTACGGCTACGCCATGGCCAGTGCTACCCCGGCCGGCAGCCGTTCACACCGCCGGAGGAAGAAAACCGCGACACCGGTGCGCAACGGCCTGCTCGGTGTATCGGCGGCCGTGGCCCTCGGCACCGTCGCCGTGGCGACCGGCGTGCTGCCGGGCAGCGACAACTACGCCCTCGGGGGCGGCAGCAGCAACTCCGACAAGGTGCAGGCCATCGACTCCCCGTCCAGCCTGGAGACCCAGCAGGGCGGCACGTCGGGCACCGCGGACGACCGCGACGACGACCAGTCGACGAGCCGGGACTCCGACCGCGCCTCCTCGCCGTCGGCCTCGCCCTCCTCCTCGGCGCCGACCGCGCCTTCGAAGAAGACGCCGCCGAAGTCGAAGAAGCCCGTCGGCAAGCCGAGCAAGACGGCGACCAAGGCCCCCGCGAAGCCGAGCAAGCCGGCCACGAAGGCCCCGAAGACCACCGCCCCGGTCACGGTGTCCGCCGAGAGCGCGGCCGAGGCCGAGGTGCTCAAGCTCGTCAACGTGGAGCGGTCCAAGGTCGGCTGCAGCCCGGTTGCGGCGAACAGCGCGCTGTCGGACCTGGCCTCGGCCTTCAGTGAGGACATGGCCGCGCGCGGGTTCTTCGACCACACCGACCCGAGCGGCGCCACCCCCTGGGACCGCGCGGCGAAGGCCGGCATCACCAGCCTGGGCGGGGAGAACATCGCCCGCGGCCAGGCCGACGCGGCCGCCGTGATGGAGGCCTGGATGAACAGCCCCGGCCACCGCGCCAACATCCTGAACTGCGACTTCAAGACCCTCGGCGTGGGCGTCCACATGGGTTCGGGCGCGCCCCCCACGCCCCCAACGGCCGACAGTGTCGGCAGCGAGGGTTCGATCTCGCACCCCGGCTCGGGGGGCCGCAGCCACATGGCGGCCCCCTG
>NZ_JBEXDZ010000290.1:0-4437 GCF_040606085.1 Streptomyces sp. NPDC005485
CAACGAGTACAAGACCGCCGACTCCGAGCACCTCCTGGAGACCACCGGCAAGGAACTGCGCAAGCTCATGTCGTGGGTCAACGACGACGAGGCGTAAGCCTCACGGCGAAGGGGCCGGAGCATCCCGCTCCGGCCCCTTCGGCGAACCCCGGGTAACGCCCGCGAACACGGCGTTGTCCACCCCGTCCAGCCACGGACGGGTGATCCTTCCACGGAGGCGTAAGGCCGCCTTCGTCGCGGCACTACACTGCTGCACAACATACGCGTCAGGCCCACAGCGTCGTGCGTCTTCTACGCGGCAAGCACCCTCCACCGCCTGCGGCCGTCGGGACGGCCGTCCGCATCGGCATTGGATTTGTGAGGACTCACGTGAGCTCGAAACCTGTCGTACTCATCGCTGAAGAGCTGTCGCCCGCGACCGTCGACGCCCTGGGCCCGGACTTCGAGATCCGGCACGCCAACGGCGCGGACCGCGCCGAGCTGCTGCCCGCGATCGCGGATGTCGACGCGATCCTGATCCGCTCGGCCACCAAGGTCGACGCGGAGGCCGTCGCGGCCGCCAAGAAGCTGAAGGTCGTCGCACGAGCCGGCGTCGGCCTGGACAACGTGGACGTCTCCGCCGCCACCAAGGCCGGCGTGATGGTCGTCAACGCCCCCACCTCGAACATCGTGACCGCAGCCGAGCTGGCCTGCGGTCTCCTGCTCGCCACCGCGCGCCACATCCCGCAGGCCAACTCCGCGCTGAAGAACGGCGAGTGGAAGCGCTCCAAGTACACGGGCGTGGAGCTGGCCGAGAAGACCCTCGGTGTCGTCGGCCTCGGCCGTATCGGCGCGCTGGTCGCGCAGCGCATGTCGGCGTTCGGCATGAAGGTCGTCGCGTACGACCCCTACGTCCAGCCCGCCCGGGCCGCGCAGATGGGCGTCAAGGTCCTGTCGCTGGACGAGCTGCTCGAGGTCTCCGACTTCATCACCGTGCACCTGCCGAAGACGCCCGAGACGGTCGGTCTCATCGGTGACGAGGCGCTGCACAAGGTCAAGCCGTCGGTGCGCATCGTCAACGCCGCGCGTGGCGGGATCGTCGACGAGGCCGCGCTGTTCTCCGCCCTCAAGGAGGGCCGGGTCGCCGGCGCCGGCCTCGACGTGTACGCGAAGGAGCCCTGCACGGACTCCCCGCTCTTCGACCTCGACGAGGTCGTCTGCACCCCGCACCTCGGCGCCTCCACCGACGAGGCCCAGGAGAAGGCCGGTGTCTCCGTCGCCCGCTCGGTGCGCCTCGCCCTCGCCGGTGAGCTCGTGCCGGACGCGGTGAACGTCCAGGGCGGCGTCATCGCCGAGGACGTCAAGCCGGGCCTGCCGCTCGCCGAGAAGCTCGGCCGCATCTTCACCGCCCTCGCGGGCGAGGTCGCGGTCCGCCTCGATGTCGAGGTGTACGGCGAGATCACCCAGCACGACGTGAAGGTGCTGGAGTTGTCGGCGCTGAAGGGTGTCTTCGAGGACGTCGTCGACGAGACCGTCTCGTACGTCAACGCCCCGCTGTTCGCCCAGGAGCGCGGCGTCGAGGTACGGCTGACCACCAGCTCGGAGTCCTCGGACCACCGCAACGTGGTGACCGTGCGCGGCACGCTCTCCAGCGGCGAGGAGGTCGCGGTCTCCGGCACGCTGGCCGGCCCGAAGCACCACCAGAAGATCGTCGCCGTCGGCGAGTACGACGTCGACCTCGCGCTCGCCGACCACATGGTCGTCCTGCGCTACGCCGACCGTCCCGGCGTGGTCGGCACCCTCGGCCGCATCCTCGGCGAGGCCGGCATCAACATCGCGGGCATGCAGGTCTCCCGCGCGGTCGCCGGTGGCGAGGCCCTCGCGGTCCTCACCGTCGACGACACGGTTCCCGCCGCGACGGTGGCGGAGCTCGCGGAGGAGATCGGCGCGACGTCGGCTCGCTCGGTCAACCTCGTCTGAGGTTGCCCGAGCCACTGGGGGCTCCGCCCCCAGACCCCCGTTCGCCCTGAACGGGCTTGTCCTCAAACGCCGGACGGGCTATTCAGCCCCTCCGGCGTTTTGAGGAGCGGGGGTTCGGGGGCGCAGGGGGCGAGAAACTCCTACTCCGCCTCGATCAGCCCCTCCCGATACGCCACGGCAACTGCCTCCCCGCGGCTGGCAGCCCCCAACTTCGCCAGGATGTTGGAGACATGCACGCTCGCCGTCTTGCCGCTGATGTACAGCTCCTCGCCGATCTGGCGGTTGGAGCGGCCGCGGGCGAGGAGGCGTAGGACGTCGTTCTCGCGGGAGGTCAGGACCGCGGCGCCCGTGGTGGGCGGGGCGTCGGCCAGCCGGCCGCGGCGGACGAGTGTGTCCAGGGCGTCCAGCAACGGCGTCGCTCCCAGCCGGGCGGCGGTCTCACGAGCCGCGCGGGCCTGTTCGGCGGCCTCCGCGCGACGGCCCTCCGTCAGCAGTGCCTCCGCCAACCTGCGCCTGCACCGGGCCAGTTCGTACGGGTCGCCGTACGCGAACGCGGTGACCGCCTTCTCCCAGACCGCGACCTGCGGCCCCGACAGCGCCCGCGTCCACTCCGCTTCCGCGCGGGCCAGCCAGGCGAGGCCCTCCGGACCCTGCTCGGTGCCGTCCTGGCCCTTGGCGGCCGTGCCGCGGGCCAGCTCCACCAGCTCGGTCGCGGTCGGCGCCCAGCCCTCGGCGCCCGCCGTGTCACCGGTCAGGCGCAGCTCCTCGGCCCGGTCCGCGAGCGCGGCCAGGGCGAGCGCCGCGAGCCGTACGCCGACGTCCGGCCGCTCGTTGGTCGCCCCGTCGGCCAGGGTGGCGAGCGTGCCGCGGACGTGCTCGACCGCCGCTTCCGGATCGCCCCGCAGGGCCGCGTCGTCGGTGAGCACGATGCCCGCGACGAGCCTCGCCATCCAGTCGAACGGCTGGTCGAGGAGGGCGCGGGCGCGGTCGACGGCGGACCGGTTGCCGCGGGCCAGCGCCACATAGAGGGCGGGGCCGGTCGCGAACCGGCTGGCGACGGGCAGCTGTTCGGTGTCGGCGTCGGCCGCCCGTGCGCACTCGTCCCAGCGGCCCAGCGTGTAGAGGATCAGGGACTGGAGGTAGCGCAGCTCCAGGGCGTACGGCGAGGCGAGGAGTCCGGTGCGGCCGGCGCGCTCCAGCCCGTCGGAGAGCCAGGTCAGGCACTCGTCGAGGGCGCCCGCCTCGTAGCTCCCGATGCCAAGGCTGAACAGCGCGCGAATCTCGACGGATATGTTGCCCGCGCTCCGGGCCAGTTCGCGGGCCCGCCGCAACCGGTCCCGGCCCTCGGACGTGCGTCGGCCGGGTCCTTCGATACCGACCAGGGAGATCATCAAGTCGGCCTGGGCGTCGGCCAGTCGGAGCTCCTCGGCGGTGCGCAGCGCCTGGTGGGCCACGCGCCGGGCGGACTCGTCCTCACCCACGAACCGGGCCGCCATCACGTGGGTGGCCGCGGCCCACACCCACGTACGCGACGGGGGCTCGGCCGGGATCATCGCCAGCGCCTCGCTGCTGTACGCGAACGCGGCCGTCAGGTTGTCGACGCGCAGGAGGTTGCCGGCGAGGGTGTAGCGGACGCGGGCGGCGAGTTCGGAGTCGGTGTCCGAGCCGGCCCGGGCGAGCGCGGTGCGGGTGAGGGAGACCGCGCGGTGGCTCTCCCCGGCGTGCATGGCCGCGGCGGACGCGCGCAGGGTGAGGGCGACGGTGTCCTGGTCCTCGGGGCGCGCGGCCGGGTCCACCGCGGGCCACAGCTCCAACACCGTCTCCAGATGGCGCAGTTGCTCCGCGGGCGCGCCGACCCGCTGGGCGTGGTCGGCCGCTTCGAGGGAGGCGGAGAGCGCGTCGGCGAGGTCGTGGCTCTCGCGTGAGTGGTGGGCGCGCTCGGCCGCGCTCTTGGCCGGGTCACCGCGTCCGGCCAGCAGATGGGCGAACGCCCGGTGCAGCCGGACGCGCTCCCCGGGCAGCAGATCGGTGTAGACGGCCTCGCGGGTGAGGGCGTGCCGGAAGGAGTACGTGGCGTCGTCGCCCGGGACCAGGAGCATCCGGCCGACGGCCTCGCGCAGCGCCGACTCCAGCTCGTCCTCGGCCAGTTGGACGGCGTCGCGCAGCAGGTCGTGCTCGACGCGGCGTCCGGCGACGGCGGCCGTGCGCAGCACCTGCTGGGCGGTCTCGGAGAGCTGCTCGATCCGGATGAGCAGGACGTCGGCGAGGCCGCTCGGCATCGCGCCGGACTCCGGACCGGAGCCGCCGGGCGGGGTCTCGGCGGTGGCGGCGAGCAACTCCTCCGCGTAGAAGGCGTTTCCCTCGGCGCGCTCGACGATCCGCCGGACGGTGGTGTCCGGGACGGCGGACGTGGGGTGGGGCCCCCCCAACCACGACCCCCACCACAACCGCCCAGGCCCCCAGTCGCAGCCCTCGGAC
>NZ_JBEXDZ010000291.1:0-4416 GCF_040606085.1 Streptomyces sp. NPDC005485
TCTACGAACCCAGAACCCCACGCCTCGCTTGACGAAAGACATAGAGGCACCCCCCCGCCCCCACCCCCTCCCCTTCGCCCCTCCCAGAAAGCCCCCCACCCCAGGCCGACAGACCCCCCGATCTCACGCCTCCGCGGCCGGCTCCTCTTCCGGCAGGAAGCCCGGCAGCCACTCCTCCAGTTCGTCGCGCAGGCGAACCGTCGCGCCCAGCTGGCACAGGACGCCGATGGTGCTCAAGGTCACACGGTGTATCAGGAGGTACGCCGGGGGCAGGTTGAGCCGCTTGCCCAGCTGGTGGGCGGGGGAGCGGGGGTCGGCGATTCGGGCGGCCTGGCTGCGCATCCAGCCGCGGGTGAAGGTGAAATCGTCGGCCAGGGCCGGTTCGATGATCGGCAGGAGGTAGTCCAGGACCGCGTCGGGTTCGAGGTCTATGGACTCCTTGACGAAGCCCTCCTCGCAGAGCAGTTCGTAGACCGCCTCGGCTTCGCCTTCGAGCGTCATGCGCAGGGAGTCACCGATCGTGGTGGGCAGACCGCCCGGAAGACGGTCGACCGTGCCGAAGTCGAGGACGCCCAGACGCCAACCCCCCTTCTCGTCGGGCAGCAGCCGGAAGTTGCCCGGGTGCGGGTCGGCGTGCAGGAGACCGGTGCGCGCGGGGCCCGAGAAGAGGAACCGGGCCAGCAGCTGTCCCGCTCGGTCGCGCTGTTCCTGACTGCCGTCGGCGATCACCTCCGACAGGGGTATCCCGTCGATCCACTCGGTCACCAGGACCTGGTCGCACTGGTGGACCACCGCAGGGACCAGCACATCCGGGTCGCCTTCGAACTCCTCCGCGTGTGCTTTCTGGGCCTGGGCCTCCAGCCCGTAGTCGAGCTCCTCGGAGACCCGGTCGCGCAGTTCCGCGATGAGCGGCTTGATGTCCATGCCCGGGATCAGAGGGCCGAGGAGTCTGGCGAACCGGCTCAGCTGGTTCAGGTCGGACAGCAGGGCCTCGCCCGCGCCGGGGTATTGCACCTTGACCGCGACATCGCGGCCGTCGTGCCACACCGCCCGGTGCACCTGGCCGATCGAGGCCGCCGCCGACGGCTTGTCCTGGAACTCCACGAACAGCTCGGCCCAGTCCGCCCCGAGCCGCTGCTCCAGTACGGAGTGCACGGTGCGTGTCGGCATCGGGGGCGCTGCCTCCTGGAGCTTCGTCAGGGCTGCCCGATAAGGTCCCGCGACCTCCTCGGGCAGCGCCGACTCGAAGACGGACAGTGCCTGTCCGAACTTCATCGCACCGCCTTTGAGCTCGCCGAGCACCTTGAAGAGCTGCTCCGCCGTGCGCTGCTGGAGTTCACGGCCCACGATCTCCGCGGACTTCCCGCCGATTCTCTTGCCGAGTCCCCAGGTTGCCCGCCCGGCGAAGCCGAGCGGTAGCGCGGCGAGCTTGGCGGTTCGGGTGACCGCCTTCCGGGGAAGATCAGACATGCGCCCTCCAAGTACCGGACAGCCGTGCCGCGTACGGCTGTTGCCCGGCCATTGTCTCGTGCGGCTCCCCATCCTCCGAGGTGTGATCCCCCTTACCTTTCTCCATCGCTCCGCACAGGCATGCGGGATGGGGCCAGACCGGTCGCGGATGCCAGTCGAATCCGGGCACCGACGCCTGCCAGCGTGCTCCCGCGCTGGATGGCAACGCGCCGTCCAGGAAGGCCAGCGCATGCCCGGCGGCCAGGCCCGCGACACCGGCCGCCAGCGCGAGGTCGCACGCCGGTACGTGGCGTGGTCGCCCGGAACGCCATTGGGCGACCAGCCGCGGCCAGGTGGGATCACGGTCGACGCGTTCCTGTTCCAGGCAGCCCGCGCAGGCCGTGTCACCGGGCAGGACCAGGGGACCCACGACCCCCGTCCCCTCCACGACGCCCGCATAGAGATGGGGTGTGCCCGAGGTGATCAGGGACTCGGCGGCGACCGGGTCGGGGGCGTGGACGGCAAGGTCGTCTCGCGGGGCGAGGATGACCAGTGACCACCCGAGTTCCTGCGTCGGCTCCAGTGCCTGCGCCCGCGCCAGTTCCATTTCCGGTTCCAGTGGCGGGCCGGAGGCGGGATCGGCGGGGTCCGGCGACAGCGGGTCTCGTCTCTCCTCCGCCAATCGCGCCCCGCGTCCGGGTGCCACCTGTGCCGGTCCGCCCGGGGACTTCCGCGCCCGGCCCTGCCGCGGTGGCCGATCCGGCGCCGCCCGCCGCACCGCACGTCGCGCGGCCTCCTCCCGGCGCTCGCCGACCGAGTCCGCGGGCAGTCCGCCCGGAGCGACATCCCACGGCTCGACGCGACCGTTGTCGCGCACATCGACCTCGCCCACGCCCGCGCCCGCCAGCAGTGCGGCCAGGACCACACCCACCCGGCCCGCGCCCCGTACCTGCACGCGCAGTGAGCGGCGCGCCGCCAGGTGCTTGAGGCCGGCGCCCGGCTCGGGGGCGACCAGGGAGAGCGACGCGAGGTCGGGGCGCAGCCGGTCCAGAACCGCTTTCCTGGCGCGCAGGGCGTCCGCGGCCGGGCCGCCTCCTGTCGCGTCGTCGAGCAGACCGGAGCGGGCCAGCCGGTCGATCAGCCCGTCGACATGACCGTCGGGCAGCCCCATCCGGCGCCCTTCGTCCCGCAGGAGCGGCAGCCCTCGGGTTCCGTCGAGCAGGGCGAGGAAACTGCCTGTCGCCGTGTCCATCGGGCCCAGCACCATCGCGTGCGCCGGTGCCATCCCGAACTGCACGGTGTTGAGATCCCGCCAGCCGCGCCGCAGCGCGGGCTTCACCATCGGATGCATGACCGACCCCCGTCGTGCTCAGAGCTTCTCCGTGTGTCGGTGGATGTGAGTGCTGCTCCGCCGACCGGATGCCAGCATGCCCGGATCGGTCGTCGGGTGCCGAAAGTTGTCCACAGGTGGTGGTGTTCGTCGTACAAATCAAGCGCACGGGGTGCGGATCGGCACCGAACCGTCCCGGGGACGGGACTTCCCGCATGTGCAGCGGGTAACGTCGGGGCGTGCCCGCCGACCCACTGCACCGCGCCGGAAAACCACAGCGCAGCACGACGAGCCTGCCGCCAAGCGGCTCGGGGGCGAGCGCGATCGAGGTTCGCAGGAGTGCGCGACGGCGTCGCACTGTCTCCGCGTACCGCGAGGGCGATCGCACCGTCGTGCTCATCCCCGCCCGGATGTCCGAGGCGGAGGAACAGCGCTGGGTCACCGTCATGCTCGACAAGCTGGCCGCCCAGGAGAGCAAACGGCTGCTCGGTGACGCCGAGCTGTCCGAGCGGGCCGGGCGTCTGTCGGAGCAGTACTTCGACGGCCGCGCCCGGCCGACGTCCGTGCGCTGGGTGACCAATCAGAACACGCGCTGGGGCTCGTGCACCCCGTCCGAGGGCAGCATCCGTCTGTCGCACCGGTTGCAGGGCATGCCCGAGTACGTCGTCGACTACGTCCTCGTCCACGAACTCGCGCACCTGCTCGTACCGGGACACGGGCCACGCTTCTGGAGGCTGCTGGAGGCGTATCCGCGTACGGAGCGTGCTCGCGGCTATCTCGAGGGGGTGGTTGCCGCCGACCGGCTGCCTCATCTGCCGGCCGCGCGCGACGAGTAGGAGCGGCCCGCGCCTCCCGCCGAGGGGGGATTGTGTACCGGGTCTGTACCGGCTTGGTCCACTCCCAGACTTTGCCGTTAGCCTGACGCGACGCACTCGCTTTCGGGATGGGGGACGGTCGTTACGCATGGCCAGGGAATTCCAACGCGGCCACAAGGCCAAGATCAGTGACCTCACCTCGGGCACCGATCTGTACGTAGGTGTGCAGATCACCGGCCCCGGGCTGACCTTCGACATCAGTTGCTTCGGTCTGGACGCCGACGAACGGCTCTCGGACGACCGCTACTTCATCTTCTTCAACCAGCCGAAATCCCCCGAGGGGTCCGTTCAGCTGCTCGGTGCGCAGGCCGGTGACGCGGAGTCCTTCCGGGTCACGCTGGACCGGATCCCGCAGCAGATCCAGAAACTGTCGTTCACGGCGACGATCGACGGCGCCGGACAGATGTCGCAGATCGCCCCCGGATATCTCCGGATCGTCGCGGGCGGCGAGGAGGTGGCGCGGTACTCGTTCAGCGGCGCCGAATTCTCCACGGAACGTGCCGTGATGCTGGGCGACTTCTACCTGAAGGACGTCTGGCGGTTCGCCGCCGTGGGACAGGGCTTCGACGGCGGACTCGACGCGCTGCTGAAGAACTTCGGCGGCGAGGTCGCCGAGGAAGCTCCCGCCGCGCCGTCCCAGGACGCCCCTCCCGCCTTCGCGCCCCCGTCCCAGGCGTCCGCCCCTCCCGCGTTCGGTGCTCCGGCAGCGCCCCAGGCGCCCCAGCCGGCACCCGCCTTCGGTGCCCCGGCGGCGCCGGCTCC
>NZ_JBEXDZ010000292.1:0-4229 GCF_040606085.1 Streptomyces sp. NPDC005485
GCGGCACCCCCACCGGGGTGCCGCCCTTCGCCGTACCTGTGAAGCGACTACTTGCGCATGACCTCGGGCTCGTGGCGGCGCAGGAAGCGGGCCACGAAGAAGGCGCAGATCACGCCGAGGGCGATCAGGGCGACCATGTCCATGGTCCAGGCGCCGACGGTGTGCTCCCACAGCGGGTCCGTCTTGCCGGGGTTGTCCTTGTCGGGGTTGACCACGTTGAAGTCCAGCGTGGCACCCGCGGCGCCGACCGCCCAGCGCGACGGCATCAGGTACGAGAACTGGTTGACGCCGACCGCGCCGTTCAGCACGAACAGGCAGCCGGTGAACACGACCTGGATGATCGCGAACATGACCAGCAGCGGCATCGTCTTCTCGGCGGTCTTCACCAGCGAGGAGATGACCAGGCCGAACATCATCGAGGCGAAGCCCAGCGCCATGATCGGCAGGCAGAGCTCCAGCTTGGTGGCTCCACCGAGGATCAGCCCCTCCTTGGGGACATCACGCGTGGCGAAGCCGATGGCGCCGACCAGGGCACCCTGCGCCAGCGTGATCACGCCGAGCACGACGACCTTGGACATCAGGTACGCCGAGCGCGACAGTCCCGTCGCGCGCTCCCGCTCGTAGATCACCCGTTCCTTGATCAGCTCGCGGACGGAGTTGGCCGCACCGGCGAAACAGGCGCCGACCGCGAGGATCAGCAGGACGGTGGTGGCCGTGCCGTTCGGGATGTGCTGACCGGTCTTCGCGTTCACCTGCGGGTTCACCAGCAGGTCGTGGCCCGAGTCGATGAGCAGACTGACCGATCCGAGCACGAGCGGCAGGATCACCGTCAGCGCCAGGAAGCCCTTGTCGGACACGATCACCGACACATAGCGCCGGATCAACGTGCCGAGCTGGGAGAACCAGCCCTGCGGCTTCGGCGGCTTCATCGCCTGGGCCGGCGGCATCTGCACCGACTGCGGGGCGATGGCGTCGATGTCCGCGGCGTACATCTGGTAGTGCTGCGAGCCCTTCCAGCGGCCCGCCCAGTCGTAGTCGCGGTAGTTCTCGAAGGCGGAGAAGACGTCGGCCCAGGTGTCGTAGCCGAAGAAGTTCAGCGCCTCCTCGGGCGGGCCGAAGTAGGCGACCGAGCCGCCCGGCGCCATCACGAGCAGCTTGTCGCAGATCGCCAGCTCGGCCACGGAGTGCGTGACGACGAGGACGGTGCGGCCGTCGTCGGCGAGGCCGCGCAGCAGCTGCATGACGTCGCGGTCCATGCCCGGGTCGAGACCGGAGGTCGGCTCGTCCAGGAAGATCAGCGACGGCTTGGTGAGCAGCTCCAGGGCCACCGAGACGCGCTTGCGCTGGCCACCGGAGAGGGAGGTGATCTTCTTCTCTTTGTGGATGTCCAGCTTGAGCTCGCGCAGCACCTCGTCGATGCGGGCGTCACGCTCGGCGCCCGTGGTGTCGGCGGGGAAGCGGAGCTTGGCCGCGTACTTGAGGGCCCTCTTGACGGTCAGTTCCTTGTGCAGGATGTCGTCCTGCGGGACCAGACCGATGCGCTGGCGCAGCTCGGCGAACTGCTTGTACAGGTTCCGGTTGTCGTAGAGGACGTCACCCTGGTTGGCCGGGCGGTAGCCCGTGAGCGCCTTCAGGAGCGTCGACTTGCCGGAGCCAGACGGGCCGATGACCGCGATGAGCGACTTCTCCGGTACGCCGAAGGAGACGTCCTTGAGGATCTGCTTGCCGCCGTCGACCGTCACCGTCAGGTGGCGCGCGGAGAAGGAGACCTCACCGGTGTCGACGAACTCCTCGAGGCGGTCGCCGACCAGCCGGAACGTCGAGTGGCCGACGCCGACGATGTCGTTCGGGCCGAGCAGCGCGGAGCCACCCTTGGTGATCGGCTGGCCGTTGACGTACGTGCCGTTGTGCGAGCCGAGATCGCGGATCTCGTAGCGCCCGTCGGGCGTCGCGTGGAACTCCGCGTGGTGGCGGGAGACCTGCAGGTCGGAGACGACCAGCTCGTTCTCCAGCGCGCGGCCGATACGCATCACACGGCCAAGGGCCAGTTGGTGGAACGTGGTCGGGCTGCGGTCGCCGTACACCGGCGGCGCCCCCGCGCCACCACCGGGTCCGCCCTGCTGCGGCGGGATGTTGGCGGCCTGTTGCGGCGGCTGCCAGCTCTGTTCGGGCGCCTGCACCTGCGGCTGCTGCGGCTGCTGCTGCGCCCAGCCGGGGCTCGCGCCCTGCGCCGCGAACGGCTGCTGCTGCGGCTGCGCCTGCTGCGGCGCCACGGCCGCGGCGGCACCCGCCAGGTTCAGGCGCGGACCGTCGGTCGCGTTGCCGAGGTTCACGGCCGAGCCGGGGCCGATCTCCATCTGATGGATCCGCTGCCCCTGCACGAACGTGCCGTTGGTGCTGCCGTGGTCCTCGATGACCCAACTGCGGCCACCCCAGCTGATCGTGGCGTGACGCCAGGACACCCTGGCGTCGTCGAGCACGATGT
Source organism: Streptomyces sp. NPDC005485 (assembly GCF_040606085.1). Lineage (NCBI taxonomy): Bacteria > Bacillati > Actinomycetota > Actinomycetes > Kitasatosporales > Streptomycetaceae > Streptomyces > Streptomyces sp. NPDC005485. The sequence goes on from NZ_JBEXDZ010000292.1 coordinate 2,486, forward strand.
CCCCCTGCGGATCACGTCCGAGGGTGTATGGCCTGGACGCATCCAGCGTCCAGGTCCGTCCATTCAATTCCAGTACGAGTTCCGGCACTCCAGCCCCACTGAGTTGTCCCCCGAGTTACCCCCATCACAGGGAGTCTAGGGATGTCGAACATCGTGGGGAACTATTTCAGTAGGAGCCCCCTGACCGAAAGTCGGGCCTTGTGAAGAGTGCGCACGGGCGGGTTGCCCGTTCCCGTTGACGGGGTTGAAACCGGCCCGGAGAGTGGTAATCCCCCGCGAGGGGGACACCGCGGTCCGAAACCGCGGGGCGGATCGGGGGGTCTGACGATGGGTATCGACAGGGCTGACCACGGCCGGAGGGTTCCGTGGGGCGACGTACTGCTGGCCGCGATCGCCTCCGTGAGCTGGGCGTTGATCGGGATGGCGGGCGTCGCCGCGCTCGGACTGCATCTGCTGGAGGCGGACACGGCGGGCTCGCTCGGCCCGATGACCGCGGCGGTTGTGGCGCTTGGTGCGGGTGGTTCGGTCACACCGGCCGGCGACGTCTCCGCCTTCGGCCTGAAAGGAGCGGAGGCGCACACCGCCATCCAGATCACGCCACTCGGTGTGGGACTGGTGGGGGCGCTCCTGCTGTCCTGGTTCTTCTTACGGTCCCTGCGCGGGGCGGGAGTTGTGATCGCGCCCTTCGAACTCGCGGCGCGCGCGGTCGCGGTGGTCGCCCTCTTCGTGGCGACCCTGGGCGGGCTCGCCTGGGCCGGTCACGACATCATCACGATCGACGGAAACAAGCTCGGGCTCGACAAGGCGGGCGGCGGCCTCGGCGACATCACGGACAAACTCCCCGGCGGGCTCGGGGACATCGGCGGACTGCTGCCGGGCAAGATCGGTGATCTCGTGAACGCCAAGGCCGCGGTGGGCTTCACCGTCGACACCGTGCCCACGCTGCTGGGGGGCGCGGCCTGGGCGGCCGGGGTCCTGGTGATCGCGCTGCTGGCCTCGCGCCGCACTCCGCTGCCGCGCGGCTGGGAGGCCGTGCACCGCACGGTCCGGCCCGCCGCTTCCGCGCTGGTCACGGTGTTGCTGGTGGCGGTCGCGGCGGGGTTCGCGGCGGCGGCGTACGCGGCGATCGGCGACGCCCACCCCAAGCGGATCGCGGGAGCGGCCCTGCTGGGGGCGCCCAACGGCGTGTGGCTGGGCATTCCCATCGGCCTCTTCGTGCCCTGGGACGGCAAGGCCACCGGCGAACTGGCCAAGTTGCTGCCCGACCCGCTCGACAAGCTGCTCAGCGTCGACTCCGGCCGGCCCGTCACGGTGGGCCGCCTCGCCGAACTGGACAGCCGTGTCTGGCTGTTGGCGGTCGCGACCGCGGTCATGATGCTGTTCGCGGGCGTCCTGACGGCCGCACGTACACCGTTCGTACGGTTCGTACGAGAAGGGGTCGCCGCCCCCTCGGGGGACCCGGACGCGGCCACCGTACGACCCGGGGGCGCGCTCGGTTTCGCGGGGCGCTGCGCGCTGCCGCTCGGGATCGTGACGGCTCTGGCGCTGCCTTTGCTGGCATGGCTGACGGATGTCTCCGCGGACGCCTCCCTGTCGGTGCTCGGCTTCGACGCCTTCGGCGCCGGCATCGAACTGCACGGCCATCTGGGCACGGCCCTGCTCCTCGGCGCCGCCTGGGGCGCGGGCGCGGGGGCGGCCGGGGCGCTGCTGGCGTACGCGAGCGGGGCCGCCGGGCGGCGGGCGG
>NZ_JBEXDZ010000293.1:0-4168 GCF_040606085.1 Streptomyces sp. NPDC005485
ATCGCCACCAGCACATTCGGCGCATCGCCGGGGGTCAGGATGTCGTGGTCGGCGAAATGCAGCTGGAACGACGAAACGCCCGGCAGAGTGCCTGCGGGCGCCCGGATCTCGGCGGGGAAGTTCGGCAACGTGGACAGATCATTGCCGAACGATGCCGTCTCGGAGGTGAACCGGTCCCCCGTCAGCTGCATACCGTCACCCGAGTCCCCCGCGAACCGGATGATCACCCGGTCCAGCCGGCGGACATCCTTGGCGGGCGAGGTCCCCGGTGCGGGGGTCGCGGTGGTTTCCACAGACATACGCGTGTCGGCTCCTGTCGGTCCGGCGGACAGCCCCTGGGCGGCGGGGCGGGTCGTGCAACCTGGCCAGAGGCTAACCAGGCTCATTAGAGGGGCGCTTGTGCCGTCTCCGGCGCGCCCTGGGGCACCCGGCCCGGCAGGCACCCGGCCCGGCGGGGGCGCCGCCGCCGTCGCGTCACGGCCAAAGCACCCTGGCGGCAGGGCTCGCGCCCCCTCAGTCTCACGAAACGGTTGTACAACGCCCGTGGTGATGTTCCGCTTGGTGTTCCTTCTGACAGGCGATGAGTGGGTGGGTGGACGATCGTGTTCAAACGAGTTGTGACCACAGTGGCCGGCGTCGGCGCCGCGGCGTCGGCGGGAGCGCTGGCCCATCGGTCCCTGGTGCGGGGGCGCGATGCCCGGCTGTTACGCATCGACGGCGGCCGGGGCATCGACGAGCAGTACTTCGCGCCGATCGGCGGGATCGAGCAGTGGCTCTCGGTGCGGGGCGCCGACCGGGCCAACCCGGTGCTGGTGGAGGTGCACGGCGGGCCGGGTTCGGTCACCTCGGTGTTCACCGTGCGCACCCGGGCGTGGGAGGAGCACTTCACGGTGGTGCGCTGGGACATGCGCGGTGCCGGCAAGACGCTGCGGCACGGCGGGAAGGAGGGGCAGGGCGAGCTGACGTACGGGCGGCTGTATTCCGACGCGCTGGAGGTCGTCGACCATGTGCGTGCCCGGCTCGGCGTAGAGCGGGTGGTCCTGGTGGGGCACTCGCTGGGCAGCGGCTTCGGGGTGCGGCTGATCCGTGAGCATCCCGAGCGTTTCTCCGCGTACGTGGGCATCGACCAGAACGTCTACGACGCGGGCCGTGACGGATCGGCGTACAAGGACCTGCTGGAGCGGCTGCGCGCCGCGGGCAAGGGCAAGGAGATTGCCGCCGTCGAGGAGATGGGGGCCGACCCGCGTTCCTGGACGGCGGAGCAGCACGCCCTGTACCACCGCTATGTGATGGCCACCAACCCCGAGAGCGTCGCCGCGCTGAAGTCCGCGGTGCTGCCGTCGCTGTGGTGGTCACCGCTGCACTCGCTGCCGGACCTGCCCGCGTTCTTCCAGGGCATGAAACTGTCGGCGCAGATCTTCCCGGAGACCACCCACTTCGACGACTGGGCGGACGGGACGGGCTTCGAGGTGCCGTTCTACATCTTCCAGGGCGAGCACGACCTGGTCACCCCGCCCGGCCGCGCCCAGCGTTTCTTCGACGAGGTGACCGCGCCCGACAAGCACTTCGAACTGGTCGAGGACGCCGCACACTTCTCGGCGTACACCCATCCCGACCGGTTCTTGTCCCTGCTCCTGAACCGGGTCCGCCCGCAGGTGGCGGCCTAGCAGACCCACTGCGGCCGGCCCCCGGTGCGGGGGCCGGCCCGCGGCTGTGCGGCCCCCTAGCCTTGCGCGCAGCGGCGGTTCAGGGGTTTTCAGGACGGGCCGCAGGGGTGACCCTGCCGAGGATGGGACATCGCGACGCTTTACTCCAGGGTGCGAAGCAGTGCCTCGCCGAAAAGGGCTACGCGCGCACAACGGCCCGTGACATCGTCGCGGCGTCGGGCACGAACCTGGCCTCCATCGGCTACCACTACGGTTCCAAGGAGGCCCTGCTCAACGAGGCGCTGATCCAGGCGAACATCGAGTGGGGCGAGGCGCTGAAGACGGCGCTCGCCCGCGGGGAGCGGGGTGTGGCGGCCGGGGATCGCACCGAGGCGCTGTGGACCAAGGTGACGGAGCTGTTCGGCGAGCACCGCGGGCTGTGGGCGGCGAATTTCGAGGCGATCACCCAGGCGGGGCATTCGCTGGAGGTGCGCGCGGCGCTGGCGCGAGGGATGGTGGAGGCGCAGTACGGGCTGGGCGATTTCGTGCCGCCCGGCACGGCGCAGGAGCGGGACGAATCGCTGGCGCGCGCGGTCGGCCTCTTCCATCAGGCGCTGATCACCGGGGTCATGGCGCAGTGGCTGATCGACCCGGAGTCCGCCCCGACCGGCCGCGACCTCTCGCTGGCGCTGCAGGCCCTGAGCGGGGGCAGCCGCCCGCAGGACGCGCGGGGCGAGGAGAAGACGGCGGGCGGGGCGGGACGGGGCTCCGAGACGGCGGTGTGAAGGTACGCGCCGGGCGGCTGCCGCCCGTCTTCGGCCCGCCTGGCAACCCCCCTACTTTTCCAGGGGTGTTCAGAGCCGGGGGGCGCGCGCACCATCTGTTTCAGGAACCGTGCCCCGTGCCACCAGCGAAGGGAGGGCCGAGCATGGACGTCGAGGAGACGACCGTGACCGCCGAGGCATCCGGGATCACCGCCGAGGCCGAGTACGCCGAGGAACTGCTCGTCGAAGAGGTGTCGATCGACGGCATGTGCGGCGTCTACTGACCGGAGAGCCCCCGTGTTCACCCCCGAGCGCCCCTACCGGTGCTCCCCCAGCGTGGCCCTGCGCCCGGAGCCCTTCGGGGCGCTCGCCTATCACTTCGGCACCCGTCGGCTGTGCTTTTTGAAGTCCCCCGAACTCGTCACGGTGGTGCGGTCGTTGGCCGACCATCCCGATGTGCACGCGGCGCTCGTGGCGGCCGGGCTGGAGGCCGCGCGGCACGCCGCCTATCTCGGCGCCCTGGCGGGCCTCGCCGAGGGCGGCGTGATCGAACCCCGTCCCGCAGCGCCGGCCGCCGACCGCCTGGAGGAAGCAGCGTGAAGCTCGTCGACCACTTCGAAAGCGGCCTCGACGCCCCCATCTGCCTCACCTGGGAGCTCACCTACGCCTGCAACCTGGCGTGTGTGCACTGTCTGTCCTCCTCGGGCCGGCGCGATCCCAGGGAGCTGAGCACGGCCGAGTGCAAGGCCGTGATCGACGAACTGGAGCGCATGCAGGTCTTCTACGTCAACATCGGCGGCGGCGAACCCACTGTGCGCCCCGATTTCTGGGAGCTCGTCGAGTACGCCACCGCCCACCACGTCGGTGTGAAGTTCTCCACCAACGGGGTGCGCATCACCCCGGAGCGGGCCCGGTGGCTGGCGGCGAGCGACTACGTCGACGTGCAGATCTCCCTGGACGGGGCGAGCGCGGAGGTCAACGACGCGGTGCGCGGGCCGGGTTCGTACGACACCGCGATGACCGCGATCGGTCATCTCGCCGAGGCGGGCATGCGCGACTTCAAACTCAGTGTGGTCGTCACCCGGCACAACGCCGGCCAGCTCGACGACTTCAGGGCCATCGCCGACGCCCACGGCGCCCAGCTGCGCCTGACCCGGCTGCGGCCCTCGGGGCGGGGCGCCGATGTGTGGGACGAGCTGCACCCCACCGCCGAGCAGCAGCGCACGCTGTATGAGTGGCTGCTGGAGCACGGCGAGAACGTGCTGACCGGCGACTCCTTCTTCCACCTCAACGCCCTTGGCCCGCAGGCGCTGGCGGGGCTGAACCTGTGCGGGGCGGGCCGGGTGGTGTGTTTGATCGATCCGGTCGGCGACGTGTACGCGTGCCCGTTCGCCATCCATGACACCTTCCTCGCCGGCAACGTCCGCGCCCCGGGCGGCTTCACCACGGTGTGGCGCGAGTCGCAGCTGTTCGCCGAGCTGCGCTCCCCGCAGTCCGGCGGCGCCTGCGCGTCCTGCTCGGCCTACGACGCCTGCCGGGGCGGCTGCATGGCGGCGAAGTTCTTCACCGGGCTGCCGCTGGACGGCCCGGACCCGGAGTGTGTCAAGGGCAACGGGCAGCGGGCGCTGGCGGCGGTCGGCGCCGGTACGGCGCCGCGCCCGGCCGGCGCCCACTCGCACCGCACGCGCGCCCGCGGGCCCGTGCCGGTGACCAATGGCCGGCGGCCGCCGACCGCGGGGTTCCCCGAGCGGGCCGGCG
>NZ_JBEXDZ010000294.1:0-4039 GCF_040606085.1 Streptomyces sp. NPDC005485
TGGCAGCCCCGCTCGTCGTCGCCATGCGGCGCGGCGCTGCCCGTGGCTACCTCGACGTGGCCAGCGTCAAGGGCGGCCCGCGCCGCGAGCTGGAGGCGCTCGGCCTCGACCTCTCCTCGTACATCGGCTCGCACCCCATGTCGGGCCGGGAGAAGTCGGGCCCGCTGGCCGCGACCGGCGACCTCTTCGAGGGCCGCCCCTGGGTCCTCACCCCGACCCGGGACACGGACACCGAGGTCCTGAACCTCGCCCTGGAGCTGGTCTCGCACTGCCGCGCCGTGCCCGTCGTGATGGACGCCGACGCCCACGACCGTGCCGTCGCCCTCGTCTCCCACATGCCCCACCTGGTGTCCAGCATGGTCGCCGCCCGTCTGGAGAACGCCGAGGAGGCGGCCGTACGGCTCTGCGGGCAGGGCATCCGCGACGTCACCCGCATCGCGGCCTCCGACCCCCGGATGTGGATCGACATCCTCTCCGCGAACCCGGGCCCGGTCGCCGACCTCCTCGCCGACGTCTCCGCCGACCTCGACGAGACCGTCCAGGCCCTGCGCGCCCTGCAGTCCTCCGACGAGGCCAAGCGTCGCGAGGGAGCCACCGGCATCGAGGACGTCCTGCGCCGTGGCAACGCCGGCCAGGTCCGCGTCCCCGGCAAGCACGGCTCCGCCCCGCGCGCCTACGAGATCGTCGCCGTCCTCATCGACGACCAGCCCGGCCAGCTGGCCCGCATCTTCGCCGACGCGGGAATGGCCGGGGTCAACATCGAGGACGTACGCATCGAGCACGCCACCGGACAGCAGGCGGGCCTGGTCCAGCTCATGGTGGAGCCGAAGGCGGCCCAGGTGCTGAGCACGGCGCTGCGGGAGCGCGGCTGGGCACTGAGGGGCTGAAGGGCCCGTCCGGCGTGTGAGGACGAGGCCGTCCAGGCCGAAGCGGGGGCCCGGGGGCGGCAGCCCCCGGGCGGCGGCGTACAGGGCGGCACGAGGCGCCCGGTAACCTTGTGCAGGGCACCCTCCGTGCCCATCGCACCCACCACCCCGCACCAGGAAGGTGTCCCCACCGTGGAAAACGGCGCCGCCCGGACCGCCCCGGCAGTGATTGTCGCCATCGACGGCCCCTCCGGCACGGGCAAGTCGAGCACCTCGAAGGCCGTTGCCGCGCAGCTCGGCCTGAGCTACCTGGACACGGGGGCCCAGTACCGGGCGATCACCTGGTGGATGGTGAGCAACGGCATCGACGTCACGGACCGGAGCGCGATCGCCGACGCGGCCGGGAAGCCCGAGATCCTCTCCGGTACGGACCCGTCCGAGCCGACGATCACGGTGGACGGCACGGACGTCGCGGGCCCGATCCGTACGCAGGAGGTCACCTCCAAGGTCAGCGCGGTCAGCGCGGTGCCCGAGGTGCGTGCCCGGATCACCGAGCTGCAGCGCTCGATCGCCGAGAACGCGGAGAACGGCATAGTCGTGGAGGGCCGTGACATCGGCACGACGGTGCTTCCCGACGCCGACCTCAAGATCTTCCTCACCGCCTCGCCGGAGGCGCGTGCCGCCCGTCGCAGCGGTGAGCTGAAGGGCGCGGACATCAACGCGACCCGCGAGGCCCTGATCAAGCGGGACGCGGCCGACTCCAGCCGCAAGACCTCGCCGCTCGCCAAGGCGGACGACGCGGTCGAGGTGGACACCTCCGACCTCACGCTCCAGCAGGTCATCGAGTGCGTCGTCACCCTCGTCGAGGAGAAGCGGGCCGCGAAGTGAGCCAAGCCGTGTCCGCCCCGTCGCTGCGGGGTGCCGAGGTCGGCCGCCGTATCGGCGTCGGCCTGATGTACGGCCTGTGGAAGCCGCGCGTCCTGGGCGCCTGGAAGGTCCCCGCGACCGGCCCGGTGATCCTGGCCGTGAACCACTCGCACAACATCGACGGCCCGATGGTCATGGGCACGGCACCCAGGCCCACACACTTCCTGATCAAGAAGGAAGCGTTCATCGGCCCGCTCGACCCGTTCCTGCTCGGCATCGGGCAGGTCAAGGTGGACCGCACGACCGCCGACCGCACCGCGATCACCCACGCCCTGGGCGTGCTGGACAACGGCGGCGTCCTCGGGATCTTCCCGGAGGGCACCCGAGGCGAGGGAGACTTCGCGTCGCTGCGGGCCGGGCTCGCGTACTTCGCCGTGCGCGGCGGCGCCCCGATCGTCCCGGTCGCGGTGCTGGGAAGCACGGAGCGGCGCGGACGGTTGATAAAGGGGCTGCCTCCGCTCAGGAGCCGGGTGGACGTCGTCTTCGGCGACCCCTTCGAAGCGGGCGACGGCAGCGGACGGCGTACGCGCAAGGCCCTCGACGAGGCGACCGTGCGCATCCAGAAGCAGCTCACCGCGCACCTGGAGCACGCCAGGCGGCTGACCGGTCGCCCGGAAAACGCCGGGCGCTCCACCGAGCACTAGGCGACACTTGAGTAGTGGATCTCCCGATATCCGGGCGTTCCACCGATCACCACGATGAACGACGAGGTACGGACTTCATGAACGACCAGATTCAGCCCGACGGCTCGGCACACGAGCACGGGGCACTTGGCGATGCCGAGTTCGCGGAGTTCATGGAGCTCGCCGCGGAGGAGGGCTTCGACGCCGAGGACGTCGAGGGCGCGCTCGACGAGGCGGGCCACGGCCCGCTGCCCGTCCTCGCCGTCGTCGGCCGTCCGAACGTCGGCAAGTCGACCCTGGTGAACCGCATCATCGGCCGCCGCGAGGCCGTCGTCGAGGACAAGCCGGGCGTCACCCGAGACCGCGTCACCTATGAGGCCGAGTGGGCGGGCCGCCGCTTCAAGCTGGTCGACACCGGCGGCTGGGAGCAGGACGTCCTCGGCATCGACGCGTCCGTGGCCGCGCAGGCCGAGTACGCGATCGAGGCGGCCGACGCGGTCGTCTTCGTCGTCGACGCCAAGGTCGGCGCCACCGACACCGACGAAGCGGTCGTACGGCTGCTGCGCAAGGCCGGCAAGCCCGTCATCCTGTGCGCCAACAAGGTCGACGGCCAGAGCGGCGAGGCCGACGCCTCGTATCTGTGGGCGCTGGGTCTCGGCGAGCCGCACCCCGTCTCCGCGCTGCACGGCCGCGGCACCGGCGACATGCTGGACGCCGTCCTGGAGGCGCTGCCCGAGGCCCCGGCGCAGACCTTCGGTACCGCGGTCGGCGGTCCTCGCCGCATCGCGCTGATCGGCCGTCCGAACGTCGGCAAGTCGTCGCTGCTGAACAAGGTGGCGAACGAGGACCGCGTCGTGGTCAACGAGATCGCGGGCACCACCCGTGACCCGGTCGACGAGCTCATCGAACTCGGCGGCGTCACCTGGAAGTTCGTCGACACGGCGGGCATCCGCAAGCGGGTCCACCTCCAGCAGGGCGCCGACTACTACGCCTCGCTGCGCACGGCCGCCGCCGTCGAGAAGGCGGAGGTCGCGGTGATCCTGATCGACGCCTCCGAGTCCATTTCCATCCAGGACCAGCGCATCGTCACGATGGCGGTCGACGCGGGCCGTGCGATCGTCCTCGCCTTCAACAAGTGGGACACCCTCGACGAGGAGCGCCGCTACTACCTGGAGCGGGAGATCGAGACCGAGCTCGGCCAGGTGGCCTGGGCGCCGCGGGTGAACGTGTCCGCGCGCACCGGCCGCCACATGGAGAAGCTCGTCCCCGCGATCGAGACGGCGCTGGACGGCTGGGAGACCCGTGTTCCGACGGGCCGACTGAACGCGTTCCTCGGCGAGCTCGTCGCCGCCCACCCGCACCCGGTCCGGGGTGGCAAGCAGCCGCGCATCCTCTTCGGCACGCAGGCGGGCACCAAGCCGCCGCGGTTCGTCCTCTTCGCCTCCGGCTTCATCGAGGCGGGCTACCGGCGCTTCATCGAGCGCCGGCTGCGCGAGGAGTTCGCCTTCGAGGGGACGCCGATCCACATCTCCGTGCGGGTGCGCGAGAAGCGCGGCAGCAAGAAGAAGTAGCGGTGCCGGCGGTACCGACGACGAAGCGGGCGGCTCCCCAGGGAGCCGCCCG
>NZ_JBEXDZ010000295.1:0-3817 GCF_040606085.1 Streptomyces sp. NPDC005485
GCGGCGCGGTCCGCGGCGGATTCGGCGGTGGTCAGGGCCTGGTAGCCGGTGATGCCGTCGAGCCGCAGGGCCGGGGCGGCAGCAGCCGCGCGGGCGAGGTCGACCAGGTCGCCGTCGGGTGTGGCGGTGATGTCGTCGCCGGTGCCCAACTGGATCCGGATGCCGACGACGCTGCCCTCGGCGGCGGCCGCCGCGGCGAGCCCTGCGACGGACTCCGGGCGGTCGACGTGCACCGCGACCCGGCAGTCCCGGGCCAGCCGCGCGATGAGCGGCCAGCGCCAGGGGTCGCGCCACGGGTGGGCGATGACGACGTCGGTGATGCCCGCGGCCACGTACTGCCGGGCCTGGGCGACCTGGTTCACGGCGATGCCGACGGCGCCCGCCCGTGCCTGCCGCAGGGCGATCTCCACCGTGCGGTGGGCCTTCACATGGGCACGTACGACCGGACCGTGCGCGGCGGCGAGGCCGTGAAAGCGCCGGAGGTTGCGCTCCAGGCGCTCGACGTCGACGTATGCCGCCACGACGGGAGGGACGTCGTTCGCGCCGTACGCGTCGGCCGCGGAATCGCCGCGCGCCGCGAATGCGCCGGGACGGTTCATGCGTCGCGTCCGTCCCACGCGTCCCTGGCGAAGGAGAAGCCCGTGGGTCCGCCGGAAAGCATCGCCCGTTGGCGGTCGGCCTCGTCCTCGGCGGGTATGCCGACTCCGTTGAGTCCCAACAGGATCTCCTTCGTCCAGTCGAGCCCGAGGGCGTCCTCGATCGCGGCGTCCCGGGTCGCCGCGGTGAACAGCATGCCGAGGCCGAGCGCGGTGCCCACGAGGTAGGCGGTCTGGCTGAAGTGGCCCAGCTCCATGAAGAGGGTGCGGTAGACGCGCCCGGTGCGGTACTTCCACGCCGTACGTTCCAGCACCGCCGTGTACAGCAGGAGCACCCCGGTGTCGCCGAGGTAGGTCTGGTCGCCGCACCATTCGACGATCCGCTGGCGGTCGACGGCACCCGGTGTCAGTGCCTCCAGCGCGTGGGCGGCGGAGTGGTAGTGGTAGATCCCGGGGGCGACGCCCTCGACGTTCAGCACCACCGGGTAGATCTCCAGGGCGTGCAGGGCGCCGGGCGAGGGGCTCGCCTTGAGCATGGCGGGCTGGAAGCCCTCGGGCCGTACCTCGTGCAACGGGCCACCGACCCAGCGCAGCAGGGAGGCCAGTTGCCCTTCGGTCACCGGCCGGCCGGCGTCGAATCTGCGCGTGGAGCGTCGGGTGCGCAATACGTGAGCGAGGTCGGTGTCCGTGAGAAGCGTGTCGTCGCCGCGCGGCAGCAGAATGCGCTCGGCGTCCGGGTATTCCTTGACGGCCGACGGCTGCGGACGATCCGGCAGGCTTTCGCGCAGCCATGCGGTGTCCTCGGCCGCGGAGGCGAATTTCTCGTCGTGGAGATTGCGGCTCGCCAGGTGGTAATACGTCGCCGCGGTTCCCCATTGCGCCCACGGTCCCCGCCGCTCTTCGAAGAGATGTTCCGCGGAACCCTCCTCGACGAGGACACCTCGTTCGACCAGCTGTCTGATGAGCGAAGACCCGGTGTCTTCGGCGGACTCGGCGTCGGTCCAGTCCGCGAACCGGTGCAGCAACCGCCGGGCACCGGAACTCAGTGCCAGTTGGCGGTGCCGCACCGGATCGTCGCAGACCAACTGCCCATTGCGCCAGAAGAAGACGCAGAGGCGTGATACGCGAAGGCGCATGGCGTGAATCAGGCGGCCGTAGGAATCTGACAGGTCTGGGCGGCCGCGTACTCGTCCTCGATCAAGGACTCGAATGCGGTGTCCTCGAATTCAATTTCAATTCCCTCACGCATGGGGACTCCATTTCGTCGAGAATGCAATTTCGGGATGCGGCAGACGCTAGTTGAACGACGGATGTCATGTCCAGAGCGAATGGAGAAGATTCCGCCTGCTGAAGAAAGCTGCCGATTGGGGGCATCCTGCCGGTGCGCCGCACCGAGTTGCCGCTCCCGGCAGTCACGGGCATGGCCGAAACCAGCCGCTGAACGAGGGCCCCGCACCGCTGAGGCTTCCCGGGGTTCTTCTGCGTACAACCCCACGGCAGGCCAGGATGGCCGGTGGGGCAATACTTCCAGGCACGACCGGCGCGACAGCCACACGTACGAACAGCACGACACGCGGCACATGCAGGACAAGCAGCACACGCACGACACGCACCACCGATTCCAGAGCTATAGGAGCCACGGTATGAGCACTTCAGCCCAGATCGGCGTCACGGGACTCGCGGTGATGGGGCGCAACCTCGCCCGCAACTTCGCCCGCAACGGATACGCGGTCGCCGTGCACAACCGCACGGCGGCGAAGACGCACGCTCTTGTGGAGGAGTTCGGCGAGGAGGGCACGTTCGTCGCGGCCGAGACCGCCAAGGAATTCGTGGCGGCGCTGGAGCGCCCGCGCCGCCTGGTGATCATGGTGAAGGCCGGTGAGCCGACCGACGCGGTCATCCAGGAGTTCGCGCCGCTGCTCGAGCCGGGCGACATGATCATCGACGGGGGCAACGCCCACTTCGCGGACACCCGCCGCCGGGAGCGTTCCCTGCGCGATCAGGGCATCCACTTCGTCGGCACGGGCGTCTCCGGCGGCGAGGAGGGCGCGCTGCTCGGACCGAGCATCATGCCGGGCGGCTCGCCCGAGTCGTACGAATCCCTCGGCCCGATGCTGGAGAAGATCTCCGCGAAGGCGGCGGACGGTTCGCCCTGTGTCACCCATGTCGGGCCCGACGGCGCCGGTCACTTCGTGAAGATGGTGCACAACGGCATCGAGTACGCCGACATGCAGCTGATCGGCGAGGCGTACCAGTTGCTGCGCGACGTGGCGGGCTACTCCCCCGCGCAGATCGCGGACATCTTCCGCACCTGGAACACCGGCCGGCTCGACTCCTACCTCATCGAGATCACCGCCGAGGTCCTCTCCCACGTGGACGCGGCGACGGGCAAGCCGTTCGTGGACGTGGTCCAGGACCGGGCGGAGCAGAAGGGCACCGGCCGCTGGACCGTGCAGATCGCGCTCGACCTCGGCGTGCCGGTGTCCGGCATCGCGGAGGCGGTCTTCGCCCGCTCGCTGTCCGGACACGCCGCGCTGCGCGAGGCCTCCAGCGGGCTCGCCGGGCCGAAGGCGTCGCCGCTCGGCGAGTCGGAGGCGGCCGCGTTCGCCGACCGCGTGGAGCAGGCGCTGTACGCCTCGAAGATCGTGTCGTACACCCAGGGGTTCCACGAGATCATCGCGGGCAGCGACGAGTACGAGTGGAACATCGACCTCGGCTCCGTCGCCTCCATCTGGCGCGGCGGCTGCATCATCCGCGCCGCGTTCCTCGACCGGATCCGGGCTGCCTACGACGCCCGGCCCGACCTGCCGAGCCTGCTGTCCGACGACACCTTCGCGCAGGAGATCGCCGCCGCGCAGGACGACTGGCGCGAGGTCCTGGTCGCCGCCACCCGCCAGGGTGTCCCCACGCCCGGCTTCTCGGCGGCCCTCGCCTACTACGACGCCCTGCGCGCCGAGCGTCTGCCCGCCGCCCTCACCCAGGGCCAGCGGGACTTCTTCGGGGCGCACACCTACCGCCGTACGGACCGCGAGGGCTCGTTCCACACGCTGTGGGGCGGGGACCGCTCGGAGGTCGAGAGCTAGGGGGTGTTTTGAAAGTCCTGTGCGGTGCCCGCGGTGTTCGGTGCGTGCCGGGCGCCGTGGGTGCTGTGCCCGGGACTTTCACAACACCCCCTAGTCATGCCGCATGACGGTGGCGCGGGGGGCGCGCCGGGCCCCCGG
>NZ_JBEXDZ010000296.1:0-3739 GCF_040606085.1 Streptomyces sp. NPDC005485
TGGCCGGTCCCGCCCCCCCCCCCCCCCCCGTCCGTGGGAGACCTGTTCCGGGCGGCCGAGTGTGACGCACCGCTTCCTGGGCTATGCCGCGTCGGCGAGCACCTCCTCGCGGAGTTCGGCGCAGCAGCCGGTGATGAGCCGGGAGACGTGCATCTGCGAGATTCCGAGCTGCTCCGCGATGCGGCTCTGGGTCATGCCGCGGAAGAACCGCAGGTAGAGGATCGTGCGCTCACGCTCGGGCAGTGCCTGCAGGCAGGGCTTCAGCGCCTCGCGGTCCACGACGAGGTTGAATCCGGGGTCGGGTTCGCCCAGGGCGTCGCTCAGCGCGTAGCCGTCCTCGCTGCCCGGCACCTCCGCGTCCAGCGACAGCGTGGTGAAGCTGTCGAGCGCCTCCAGGCCGGTGCGTACCTCGTCCTCGCTCAGCTGGGCCTGTGCGGCGATCTCCTCGATGGTGGGCCGACGGCCTGAGGTGGTCTGCGAAAGGTCCTTCAGGGCGGTGCGCACCTGGTTGCGCAGGTCCTGGACGCGACGCGGCACGTGCAGGATCCACATGTGGTCGCGGAAGTGCCGCTTGATCTCGCCGGTGATGGTGGGCACGGCGTAGCTCTCGAAGGGGCCGCGTGCGGGATCGTACCGGTTGACCGCCTTGACCAGACCGAGCGCGGCGACCTGCCGCAGGTCCTCCAGGGCTTCACCCCTGCCGCGATAGCGGCCGGCTATGCGGTCCGACATCGGAAGCCACGCGCAGACGATGTCGTCGCACAGGACCCGCCGCTCGGGGCCGTCGGGCAGACCGGACAGCCTCTCGAAGAACAGGGCGGTGTCCGGAGCGTCGTCGTGCGGGTGCTGCTTCGTTCTGGACTTGATCCGCATGGTGCTTGCCAACTCCCTCAAGGGGTGCTGCGTGGACAGTCACCGCGGGAGGGCGCACACGAACCTCAGAGACACACCCGCAACCTGTCGAAACAGGCTCCGCGGAGGTGCCTCCTGTCCGAAGCACTAAGGGGTGAATTCCCCCTCTTCGAGATCTAAAACGACATTTCGAACTTTCTTCCATCGAGGTCACACACCGCAGTCATGCAATTCCAAATGGTGACGGCAGAAAAGTGCGCGGTGGAATGCGCAGCGGAATGCGGAGCCCATGCTCTTCGAATGTCGCGCCGAAATTCGCGCCGGACGGAGCTGTCCCTCGAAGGAGTGAACACGCGGGGAGGCAGCAAGCGCTACGGGCGTTCCGCCGGGTCCGTGGCCCGAGCCCCGGTCCGCTCGGCCTGCTCGGTCACCGTGAAGCGGGCGCCGTCGGGATCGCCGAGGACGGCCTCGTCCGGGTCGGTGCGGCGCTGCAGCACATAGCCTCCGTGGGCCCGTGCCGCCGCCGCGCACGCCGCAACATCGGCGACCGCGAAGTGGACCCGCCAGTGCGGCCTGATCGCGGGATCGGGCGCCGCCCCCACCGCTCCGGAGTGGATACGGGCCACCACGTCTCCCCCACTGCGCAGGAGTACCTCGTCACCGTCGTAGTGCACCTCGCAGCAGCCGGGGCGATCGGAGGCCCAGTCCAGGACCTCGCCGTAGAAGATGGCGGCATCGAAGGCGTCTCGGGTGTGCAGGCGCACGAAGGCAGGGGCGGCGCGGCGCCACTTCTCCCAGCCGGCGACGAGTTCTCCTTCCCACACGCCGAAGACCGCCCCGTCACGGTCGGACAGCAGCGCCGCGCGTCCCGGCGGGAGGGCGATGGGCCCGACCGCTCGGGTGCCGCCGCGCTCCTCGACCCTGGCCACGGCCTCGTCGGCACTGGGTACGGCGAAGTACGGGGTCCAGGCGACAGCCATCTGCCAGATGGAGGCGACCGCGGCGATCCCGGCGACCGGCACCCCGTCGACCTGCGCGATCCTGAACCGCTCACCGAGGTCGGCGGGGCTCCACTGCCAGCCGAGGACCGCCCCGTAGAAGTCCTCCGTGGCCTCCACATCGCGTGTGGTCAGGCTGACCCAGCAGGGGGCACCGAACACCGAATGGCTGGAGACCACCTGACGCCGCAGGGTCCTGTTGTCGCTCATCCCACCACTGCTCCGTCTCGCCGACACTCTTTCCAGCATCGCGCGGGTCGGCGCCGTCCGCAGCACACAGGCCACCCGTCAGAGCCCGGAAAGGGCCCGCGCGGGGTATTCATCGCGACGCCTTCACTGATATTCCGTGCGGTGTGGTCCACCTGCACAGCAGCCGGAAAGCCTGCAGCAGAGCGAAAGGCCACACTGCTGCGAATGCCCAGATGACGGCCGGGTCCGAGGTGCGGATACCCGCCACCATCAGGAAACCCGAGGCCGCAACCAAAAGGCCCACCGCGGTGGGCAGCCATATCGAGCGGCGCGGGGTGCGCAGGAGGCCGCCTATTCGGCGGCCACGCCTGAGCGCGGACTCGATGTCCTTGAGGATGAGCCACTCGCGCAGCGACAGTCTTACGTCGTCCATGGCACTGAGCTCAGTCCATGCCTCGTACGATGTTGCTCTCCACGTCATCGGCGGGCATCTCACCGCCGGCGTCCCGATCGGGAACGCGACTCGCGGGAATCACCGTCGCGCTGTTCTTGACTCCGTGCTCCTCATGGTCCGATCGGGCATCTGTCCTGGTCCGCGTATCCATCAGGACACCTCCTCTGTCATCGCCCCGAGTACCCCGGCGGCGACCGGCAACACCCCTTCCGTCCAAGGCCGAAGCGGCCTTGCGGACCCGCCCGGGCGGCGGCGCGGGTGTCACCGCCGGGCCGCCTCCGCTACGCGCGCGAGAGGCACCCGGGCAGGGCGAAACCGGCGCCGGTCGTGTGCCGACGCCGGTGACGGTGCGGTCAGGTCAGGTCCTGCCGGGGCCGCCGCTGCCGAACGAGCCACTGGAGCCGGGGCTCCAGCGCCGCCGGTGCTGATCGCCGCTCTTCCTGCTCGCGACGTTGCCGACACCCTTGATCTCGTACGGGGTCAGCGGATGACCGCTGTCCGCGGACTTCGGCATCTCGTCGGGCTCCCGCATCTCCGAGACCTCATGGACCGCCCCGTACTCGGGCAGCCGGGGCTGCTCCTCCGGGAGTGGAGGCGGTGATTCCGCGCTGCGCACCTTCATGCCGAACCGGACGGCCCAGACCAGGGCACCGGTGATCAGAATGCCCGCCACCACCGGCGCGATCCCGTGGACGAGCCAGTCCGACACGGCCAGTACTTGGCTCAATGTGTTCATGAGGTCCGAGTACCCCACGCCACCGCTTTACCTGTGCGCACGGAAATCTTCCGCACGTCCGCGCAGGTCGTCTTCGGCGGGCCACCCCGGACCGTCCTGCCCGGACCGGGTCAGCCGCCAGGCGAGCAGCGGCGCGGCCGCCAGGATCGCCAGCCGGGTCAGACCGCGAACGAGGACCGAGGGCATCAGCGGGTCGAGCAGCACGGTGGCGCTGAGGCTGAGGAACCAGGCGAACGCCGTCAGCAGCGAGAACGGGATCGTCACCGGCACCCCGCCGAACCTCAGGGCGGGGGCGTGCGGATGGGCGTGGGCGTCGAAGCCGTGCGACTCCGCGACGCCGATGGCCACCAGCAGCCAGAAGGCGACGACCACCATCAGGGCCGACGTGAACAAGACGGTCGGAAAGCCGACGGAGGCCGCGAGAAACGCACTCACTCACCCCACCCCCGACCTTCCTCGCCGTGCACGGCTCCCCTCCGGGTTTCGGTGCCGGACACCCTGCCGGTGTCC
>NZ_JBEXDZ010000297.1:0-3657 GCF_040606085.1 Streptomyces sp. NPDC005485
GCGGCGCAGACCCAGCGGGGCGAGCCCGGCGCCCGCGACGACGTCCTCAGCCGATGCCTGCTCCCGCCGGGCGACCGGACCGTACGTTCCAGCGTCCGTCGACGCGGGTCAGGCGGATGGGATGGCCGAAGCACCTGCTGACCTGATCGCTGGTCAGCACCTCGTCGGCGGGGCCGGACGCAAGACAGCGCCCGTCGCGCAGCAGCATCACATGGGTGGTTCCGGGAGGGAGTTCCTCCAAGTGGTGGGTGACGAGGACGGACGCGAGATCCGGACAGGTGCGCTGAAGTGTGTCGAGCCGCTCGATGAGCTGTTCGCGTCCGGCGACGTCCAGGCCGGTCGCGGGCTCGTCGAGCAGCAGCAGCCGGGGACTGGGCATGAGAGCCCGGGCGATCAGTGCGCGTCCCCGCTCGCCCTGGGAGAGGGTCGGCCACCGTGCCGCGCGTCGGTCGCCGAGTCCGAGCAGACCGATGAGGCGGTCGGCCTGGGCGAGTTGCTCGGAGGTGGGTGCCTGGCGGGGTACGCGCTCGACGGTGTTCGTCAGTCCGGTCAGGACGACGTCGTGGACCTTGAGGGGTGAGTTCAGCGGATGCCGTGGGTTGACGTGGCCGACGTAGGAGCGAAGCTCGCGCAGGTCGACCCGGCCCAGCCGCCGGCCCAGCACGTCGACGGTCCCGCGAGTGGGGTGGCCGAGTGCGCCGAGAAGACCGAGCAGGGTGCTCTTGCCTGCCCCGTTGGCTCCCAGCAGTGCCCAGTGCTCGCCTGCCCGCACGGTCAGCGACACCTCGCGCAGGATGGGACGGCCGTCGCGGACGACCGCCACGTCCTGGGCGTGGAGTACCGCGGGTGCGTTCACGTCAGGCCTGCCCGGAGCGGTTGACGGCGGCCAGGACGGCGTGGACCGATGCGGTCAGGACGGAGGTGTCCCGGCCCGCCCCCCAGCAGACGACGTCGCCGACGCGGCACTCCGTGTAGGCCACGGCCGGGCTGCCCTCTCCGGTGGCGGTGGAGTGCTCGCTGTAGCTGAGGATGTCGACGGTGATCCCCGCCGTACGCAGGGCGTCGGCGAGGGCGGACAGCGGTCCGTTTCCGGAGCCATGGCAGGCGCGCTCCCGTCCGGCGGTGCGCAGCGTCCCGGTGAAGCGGTGCTCACCGGGGGCGGTCTCCGTGGTGCTCCAGGAGACCAGCGCGACCGGGCCCTCCAGAGCGGGCGTGATGTAGGTGGTGCGGAAGAGTTCCCCCAGTTCCTTGGCGGAGAGTTCCTGGCCGGTCGTGTCGGTGACGTGCTGCACCGTTCGGGAGAAGTCCGGACGCAGTGCCTGAGGCAGGTCCAGGCCGTGGTGCGTCCGCAGGAGGTGCGCGATACCTCCCTTGCCGGACTGGGAGTTGATGCGGATGACCTCCTCGTACGTCCGGCCGATGTCGCCCGGGTCGATGGGCAGATACGGCACCGCCCACGGAGCCACCTCGACGGGGAGGCCCTTCTCGACGGCCTGCGCGGCGTGACGGGCCATGCCCTTGGCGATGGCGTCCTGGTGGGTGCCGGAGAAGGCCGTGTGCACGAGCTCGCCCCCGTAGGGGTGACGGGGGTGCACCGGCAGCCGGTTGCAGTGCTCCACCACCTCGCGCACCGCGTCGATGTCGGAGAAGTCGACCATCGGGTTCACGCCCTGCGCGTACAGGTTGAGGGCCAGGGTCACCAGGTCGACGTTCCCGGTGCGCTCACCGTTGCCGAACAGACAGCCCTCCACGCGCTGCGCCCCGGCCAGGACGGCGAGTTCGGCGCATGCGACGCCCGTGCCGCGGTCGTTGTGCGGGTGGACCGAGAGGATCACGGAGTCACGGCGCGTCAGGTGGCGGTGCATGTACTCGATCTGGTCCGCGTAGACGTTGGGGGTGGCGATCTCCACGGTCGCGGGCAGGTTGTGGATCACCGGCCGGTCCGGGCTCGCGTCCCAGAGCTCGGTGAGGCTGTCGCACACCTCCAGGACGAAGTCGGGTTCCGTCAGGTTGAAGACCTCGGGGGAGAACTCGAACCGGATGTCGCTGCCGCCGCGCTGCGCCTCGGCGCCTCGCAGCAGATGGGCGGCGGCATCGCTGACCATCTGGTGGACTTCGGTGCGGGAGCGTCCCAGCACCACGTCGCGCCAGGTGGGCGCGGTGGCGGTGTAGAGGTGGACGAGGGTGCGGGGGAGCCCTTCGACGGAGGCGAGGGTCCGGTCGATGAGGTCGCGCCGGGCCGGGGTGAACACCGAGATGGTCACGTCGTCGGGGACCGCGCCGCTGTGTGCCAGGTGGCGTACGAAGTCGAAGTCGGTCCGGCTGGCGGAGGGGTAGCCGACCTCGATCTCCTTGAAGCCCATGGTGACGAGGAGGTCGAACATGCGGCGCTTGCGTGCGGTGTCCATCGGCTCGGCGAGTGCCTGGTTGCCGTCGCGCAGGTCGACCGGTACCCACAGCGGTGCCCGTTCGAGGTGACGTGCGGGCCAGGTCCGGTCCGTCAGGGGGAGGGCGACCCGCGCCTGTGCGGGCTCGTAGCGGTGGTGGGGCATCGCGCTCGGGCGTTGCGGGTTCCATCGTGGTGCGTCCGCGGGGATGTCGCCCGAGGGAGTGCGCAGGGTGGGGAACTCCGTGGTCCGGAGGGAGGCTGGCATGGTGCGGAACTTCTTTCGGTCGGCCGTCCAGTGACCGGCGCAGCCCGACACCCGCTGCGGGGGGCCGGTCGTGTCAGGCCCCGCAGCGGCGGACGAGGAGAAGGAGCTCGCGCAGCGGCATGCCGGGTACACTAACGACAACTCAGGTCCTCAGACAACCTGAGAGGTAGTGGAAAGGGTGAACGTGTCACTGGACGCCTTGCGGCCATCCCCCTTGGTCGAGCAGGCCACCGAGCGCCTGCGTGAACAGATCACCGGCGGAAGCTGGCCCGTGGGAACGAAGATCCCCGGTGAGACCACCCTGGCCGCATCCCTCGGCGTGGGGCGCTCGACCGTCCGCGAGGCACTCCGAGCCCTGGCCGGAGCAGGCCTGGTGCAGGCACGCCAGGGCTCCGGCGTCTTCGTCATCGCGACCAGGCCCCACGAGGACTGGTCCACCCGGCTGCGCCAGGCGGCCATCACCGACGTCTACGAAGTCCGCATGCTCGTCGAGGTCGAAGCGGCGCAACTGGCCGCGCGACGCCGGACCGACGACGACATCACCGCCCTCGGCGAAGCCCTGGCCGGGCGCCGCGACGCCGCGGGCGCCGGTGACGCCGAGTTCGTCGACGCCGACATCGCCCTGCACGCCGCTGTGGTGGCCGCCGCGCACAACCCGGTACTCGAGGGCCTGTTCACCGAGTTCGTCCCGGTGTTGCGACGCGGGCTGATCGACCTGGTGGAACTGCTCGATCTGCGCTCCGGCACCCCGAACCACGGCGACGACGGGCACGCCGCACTGGTGGACGCCGTCACGCGGGCGGACGCGGAGGCGGCCGGAAGCATCCTGCGCGACGAGCTGCAGCGGACCCTCGCCCAGCTCCACGCCAGGTGAAAACACGGTGGGGGGGGCCCCCCCCGGGGCCGGGCCGCCCCCCCCGGGGGGCGGGCTGACTCGGGGGGGGGGCCCGCCGGGGGGCGCGGGGCGGCCGCGGGCGCGCCCCCCGGGCCGGCGGGCCGGCGG
>NZ_JBEXDZ010000298.1:0-3476 GCF_040606085.1 Streptomyces sp. NPDC005485
TCGGGGCGGGCTTGGGGCCCGGACGCGGGCCCGCAGCAGCCGGGGTCACCGGAGCAGCGGCCGCGGGCGTCTCCGCAGCGGCCGGCTTCGGGGCCGGCGGGCGCGGGGCTGCCGGACGGGCGGCCTGCGCGGGAGAGGGGGCTGCCGGCCTCGCCGGAGCAGCCTTGCGCGGGGCGGGCTTGCCGCCTCCGCTGCCCTGCTGGAGGGCATCAGTCAGCTTGCGTACAACGGGCGCCTCGATCGTCGAGGACGCCGAACGGACGAATTCACCGAGTTCTTGGAGCTTGGCCATGACGACCTTGCTCTCCACCCCGAACTCCTTGGCGAGTTCGTATACCCGGACCTTAGCCACTTCGCTCCTTTTAGGTCCGGGTTGCGTCCGGACCGTCGCTACTTCATGGGCGTACTCATCGCGTGCTCATCGAGTGCTCATCGCAATCTCGACCTACTTCCAACTCGCGGGGTACCAGGGCCGCACGGAGGTTCCGTACGACACGTCTTACGGTGTTGCCTGCTCGACGTAGAGACGCAACGCCGCTGTGTCGAGCGCTCCCGGGGCACGCAGCGCCCTCGTGAACGCCCGGCGGCGGACCGCCAGGTCAAGACAGACCAGGGCGGGGTGCACATACGCACCCCGGCCGGGCAGCGTACCGCGAAGATCGGGGACACATTCACCCTCGACCGCCACGGTGCGCAGCAGATCGCTCTTGGCCGCTCGCTCCCGGCACCCCACACAGGTGCGTTCAGGGCATGCGCGGGCTCGCGTCCGGCCAGACACTCTTAAGTCTACCTCCCCGCACCGACCTCACCCCTTTGGGGCAAAAGTCGAACGGTTGTTGTCGTGATCCAAGCCACTTACGGCTCAGATCTATTCCCCGTCCCCGCTCCCGGGCTGTTCGGTGTCGGGACGGATGTCGATGCGCCAGCCGGTGAGGCGGGCCGCAAGCCGGGCGTTCTGCCCTTCCTTGCCGATCGCCAGCGACAGCTGGTAGTCGGGGACCGTCACCCGCGCGGAGCGGGCCGCGAGGTCGACGACCTCGACCTTGGAGACCCGGGCCGGGGAGAGCGCGTTCGCGACCATCTCCGCCGGGTCGTCCGACCAGTCGACGATGTCGATCTTCTCGCCGTTCAGCTCGGCCATCACGTTGCGCACCCGGCCGCCCATCGGGCCGATGCAGGCGCCCTTGGCGTTGAGCCCCGACCGGGTGGACCGGACGGCGATCTTCGTGCGGTGGCCGGCCTCGCGGGCGATCGCGGAGATCTCGACGGAACCGTCGGCGATCTCCGGCACCTCCAGCGCGAAGAGCTTCTTCACGAGGTTGGGGTGCGTGCGCGAGAGCGTCACGGAGGGACCGCGCACGCCCTTCGCGACCCGGACGACGTACGACCGCAGGCGCAGGCCGTGCTGGTACGACTCACCGGGCACCTGCTCCTGGACGGGCAGGATGGCCTCCAGCTTGCCGATGTCCACCAGCACGTTCTTCGGGTCGCGGCCCTGCTGGACGACACCGGTGACGATGTCGCCCTCGCGGCCCGCGTACTCGCCGAGCGTCGCGTCGTCCTCGGCGTCCCTCAGGCGCTGCAGGATGACCTGCTTGGCGGTGGTGGCGGCGATACGGCCGAAGCCCGACGGGGTGTCGTCGAACTCGCGTGCCTCCTGCCCCTCCTCCAGGTCCTCGGGGTCCTCCTTCGCCCACACGGTCACATGGCCGGTCTCCCGGTTGAGCTCCACGCGCGCGTGACGGCGGCTTCCCTCGGTGCGGTGGTAGGCGATGAGGAGGGCCGACTCGATCGCCTCGACCAGCAGGTCGAAGGAGATCTCCTTCTCCCGCACCAAACCCCGCAGGGCACTCATGTCGATGTCCACGGCTACGCCTCCTCTGCGTTCTCTTCGGTCTCTTCGTTCTTGTTCTTACGGTTGAACTCGACCTGGACGCGCGCCTTGGCGACGTCATCGAAGGCGAGCCGCCCGGCGGTGGCCTTGCGGCCCTTCACGCCGGGCACTTCGGTGTCGACGCCCTCGTCGTCCACCGAGAGGATTCTCGCGACCAGTTCGCCGCCACCGGCGGCCTCGGTCAGCTTGAACTTCACCAGGCGGTCGACGGCGCGTACGTAGTGGCGGTGCTCGGTGAGCTCTCGTTCGGCGCCCGGGGTTCCGACCTCCAGGTCGTACTCGCCCGGACCCATCAGGTCGCTCTCGTCGAGCTTCGCCGAGAGCGCGCGGCTCACATCGGCGATCTGGTCGAGGTCGGCACCGGCATCCGAGTCGACGACGACACGCAGCACCCGCTTGCGCCCGACCGAGTCCACCGCGATCTCCTCGAGATCGAGTCCCTGGGAGCTGACGAGCGGTTCCAGGAGTTCTCGCAGCCTCTCGCTCTGGGTGGTGCTCATCCGGGTGACTCCTCGGCCGCGTGTGCTGTTGTGGGTAGGTCGCGTGTCAGGTCAAAGGGTATCCGGTCCCGGAGGGTGTTGCCGTCCACCGGAGACGCACTTCGGCCCGTGCGGGCGCGGGGCGCGGTTGCGGGAGAGCCGCTGGCCGGTGATCGCCCCGGACGCGGGTACCGTGATCACGGGCGTGCCGCCCTCCCGTTCGTACGAGCCTGCCGAGGACGTCTGCCGTGCCGTTCACCCTGCCGCCGCGCACCCCCTCGGGGCCGCGCCGAAGGAGCCTGCTCGCTTCGGCCGCGGGCGCCCTGGTGCTCGCGGGCTGTTCCGCCCCCGAGTCCACCACCGACACCACCGGCGGAAGCCCCTCGGCCGCCGACCGGACACGCGCGCGTGCGGCGCGCGATAGCGAGACGCTGGCCGGACGGTACGCCGCCGTGATCGCCGCGCATCCACCGCTGGAGGGGCGGCTGCGGCCGCTGCGTGCGGAGGTCGTACGGCATGCGGAGGCGTTCGGGGGTGGGAGCGGAGGCGGTGGCCGGGCGTCCTCCTCGGCGTCTGCGTCTGCGTCTGTATCCGCGCCTGTTTCGGGGTCGGCATCTGCTTCGGCCGGCGGTTCCCCTGCCGTTCCGGCCACGGAGAAGGACGCGCTCGCCGAGCTCGCGGCGGCCGAGCGCACCTTGGCGGACGAGCGCACGAAGGCGCTGGTGGAGGCGCCGGGCGAGCTGGCCAGGCTGCTGGCCTCGGTGGCGGCGGCCGGTGCCGCACACGCGTTTCTGCTGACGGAGGGGGCGAAGTGAGCCTGACGACGAGCGGGACGGGCAGCGCGACGGCCGAAGAGGCTGAGCTGCGGGCTCTGCAGGCCGCGCTCGGGGCCGAGCACGCCGCCGTGTACGGGTACGGCGTGGTCGGCGGCAAGGTCCAGGAAGGCCGACGGGACGAGGCGCGGGCGGCGTACGCGGCGCACCGGGCGCGGCGCGACGCGCTGGTGCGGGCCGTACGGGACCTGGGCGGCAAGCCCGTGGCCGCGTCCGCCGGATACGCGTTGCCCTTCCCGGTACCGGACTCGGCGGCGGCCGTACGGCTCG
>NZ_JBEXDZ010000299.1:0-3450 GCF_040606085.1 Streptomyces sp. NPDC005485
AAGGGGTGCTCGGCGACCGGCATCAGTTCGACGTGGGTGAAGCCCAGGTCGGCGACGTAGGCGGGCAGCTGATCCGCGAGCTGACGATACGTCAGGCCTGGTCGCCAGGACGGCAGATGGACTTCGTAGACGGAGAACGGCGCCTCGTGCACCGGGCGGCCCGCCCGCCGGTCCATCCAGTCCACGTCCCGCCATTCGTAGGAAGAGGCGGCCCGCGTGACGATGGATGCGGTCGCCGGAGGCACTTCCGTGCGGCGGGCCATCGGGTCGGCGCGCAGGGTGTGGGTGCCGTCGGGGCGGGTGATGTCGAACTTGTAGAGCGTTCCCTCCCCGATGCCGGGCAGGAAGAGCTCCCATACGCCGGTCGAACCCAGGGAGCGCATCGGATGGGCGGTCCCGTCCCAGTGGCAGAACTCCCCGCAGACCCTGACTCCTTGGGCGTTTGGTGCCCACACGGTGAAGCGGGTGCCCCGAACGCCGTCGTGGATCATCGGATGGGCGCCCAGGGCCCGCCAGAGTTCCTCGTGTCTGCCCTCTCCGATCAGATGCAGGTCGAGTTCGCCCAGGGCGGGCAGGAAGCGGTACGGGTCCTGCACTTCGTGCTCGTCGTCCCCGTACGTCACCAGCAGCGTGTAGTCCGGGATCGCGTCCAGCGGCAGTACACCGGAGAAGAGGCCGTCACCCGTGTCGGCGAGCTCGCTCCGCTGTCCGTCGACCACCACGGCCACGGCGCGTGCCCACGGACGCAGCGCGCGGAACAGCACACCGCCCGCGATCAGGTGCGCGCCGAGCAGGGCGTGCGGATCGTGGTGAGCGCCCTCCAGCAGGCGCCTGCGGTCTGTCGGCTCCAGGGCGTCCGGCCGGTTGGGAGCGCGCTTGGCGGCAGGCGCGGCAGACACAGCAGACGCGTCCGGTGAAGCGGTGCGCCGTACGCCAACGGTGGTGGTGCGTGCTGCCACGGCTTCGGCCTCCTCAGGCGGTGAACGGATGTGGGCGGATGGTGGGCGGCCCTTGGCCGGACCACGTCGGTATCACGTATGTTCGGCGAGCCGTCCGACCGCCGCCATCGGGACGGGCAGCCAGTCGGGGCGGTGTCGTGCTTCGTACAGCACCTCGTACACGGCCCTGTCGGTCTCGTATGCGCGCAACAGCCCGGGTTCCTCGCGTGGATCCCAGTGCGCTGCCGAGGCATAGCCGGCGCAGAAGGCCTCCCGGCAGCGATACGCCCATTGGGGGTGCCAGGGGTGACGGGAGCGTGCCGCGTAGTCGAAGGAGCGCAGCATGCCCGCGACGTCGCGTACGGGGGACTGGGTGCGGCGGCGTTCCCCGAGTGGGCGGGCCGGTTCGCCTTCGAAGTCGATGACGAACCACTGCTGTCCGGCGCGCAGCATCTGACCGAGATGGAGGTCGCCGTGGATCCGCTGCGCGGGACGGGAGACGCCGAGCGCCGCGACCGCGTCGAAGGCGCCCCGCAACCGCAGCGCGTACGGCTCGAGCTCTGCGACAGCACGCGCGGTGGCGTCGAGGCGTTCACCCATCTCGGCAGCAAGTGCCCGAGTCTGGCGTTGCGTTGGAACCTCGCAAGGGAAGGACGAGGCGAGCGCACGATGCACTTCGGCGGTGGCCTGACCCAAGGCGTAGGCCTGGTCACCGAACTCCTCGCCTGCGGCGAGTGAGTCGAGCGCCAGGGTCCAGCCGTCCTCGGCGTCGGGCAGGAACGGCTGCAGCACGCCGAGCGTCGCCTCCTGCGGCTGCGAGGTGCGAAACCACGCCGCCGGAGCGGGCACGCGGGTGCATCCCTGCCGGGCCAGCACCCAGGGCACTTCCAGGTCCGGGTTGATGCCGGGCTGGACGCGACGGAACACCTTGAGAATGAACGAATCGCCGTACACCAGTGAGGTGTTCGTCTGCTCGGTGTCGAGGAGACGGGGGGTGAGGCCGGCGGGCACGGTCACTCGTGCGTCGCGTTCGAAGCGCAGGGGGCCGACCGATCCCGCGCTGCGCAGCCGCTCCAGGAGCAGCCCTGCCGCAGTGGGGTCGTGCAGGGCGTCGTACACGACCATCTCGTTCAACGGACCGGAGCTCAGGCGGCCGATGAAGGCGGGAGCGAGACGAGGCGGCAGCATCTCCCTTACGCCGAGAAGCAGTTGATAGCAGTCGTCGGCTGCAGGCGTGGCAGGATCATCGGGAGTGGGCGGGCCGAGGTGTTCGGTGCGGACCAGAAGGTGCAGGCAGCCGGGGGAGAGCTCGGTACTGGTCAGGACGGTCAGTCCGGTGATGCCCCGCCCCTTGCCCGCGAACCAGCGCTGTCGCGGCAGCCATCCGCGCAACAGCTCGACGAGCGAGGCCGAGGGCAGGGCGGCGAGGCCCTGACCGTACGCCCGCTGCAACGCGGTCTTCGGCATGGCGCGCGTCCTTTCAGGGAGGGGGCGGAGGCATCGTCGACGATCAGGTGGCGGGTGGGCCTCCGCTCCGCGGTGAGCTGTCGACGGCGAGGACGTGAGCGCCACCCGGCCGCAGACGCACGTAGTTGGCCCGGCCCCAGTGATAGGTCTCGCCGGTGAGTTCGTCGCGCACCGGCACGGACTCGTGCGGCTCCAGGCCGAGTTGGGCCAAGTCCAACGAGACCGTGGCCTCCTGGCTGTGGTGGGGGTCGAGGTTGACCACCATCACGACGGTGTCCGCGTCCGTGCGCTTGCTGTAGACGATCAGCGCCTCGTTGTCGGCATCATGGAAGTGGAGGTTCCTAAGGGCGTGCAGGGCGCGGTGGTCCCGTCTGATCCGGTTGAGCTCCGTGATCAGTGGCGCGATGGTCAGGCCCTCGCGTTCGGCCGACTCCCAGTCGCGCGGACGCAGTTGGTACTTCTCGGAGTGCAGGTACTCCTCGCTGCCCGCTGTGACCGGGGTGTCCTCGCAGAGCTCGTATCCGGCATAGACGCCCCACGTGGGCGAGAGGGTGGCGGCGAGGACGGCCCGCGCCTTGAATGCCGCTCGACCTCCCTGCTGCAGGTATCCGGGCAGGATGTCGGGGGTGTTGACGAAGAAGTTGGGCCGCATGCAGGCGGCCGCCTCGCCCGACAGCTCGGTCAGGTAGTCGGTCAGTTCCTGCTTGGTGTTGCGCCAGGTGAAGTAGGTGTACGACTGCTGGAAGCCGATCGCCGCGAGCCGGTGCATGATCGCGGGCCGGGTGAACGCCTCGGCGAGGAAGATCACGTCGGGGTCGGTGCGGTTGATGTCCGCGATGACCTTCTCCCAGAACACCACCGGTTTGGTGTGCGGGTTGTCCACGCGGAAGATCCGCACACCGTGGGACATCCAGTGCCGCAGGATGCGCACGGTCTCCTCGATCAGGCCGGGCATGTCCTCGTCGAAGGCGATCGGGTAGATGTCCTGGTACTTCTTGGGCGGGTTCTCCGCGTAGGCGATCGTGCCGTCGGCGCGGTGGTGGAA
>NZ_JBEXDZ010000300.1:0-3450 GCF_040606085.1 Streptomyces sp. NPDC005485
ACGGCGCTGCTGCACGCTCCGGCCCAACCTTCTTCGATCGCGTGTTTGTGCCGGCTAGCGGGTGCCGCTGACAACGCGGCGGGCCGACGGGGTGTGTCCCGTCGGCCCGCCGTGCTGTACGCGCTGTCCGTGCCCTCAGGCGTCGACCTTGGCCATCACGTCGTCGCTCACGTCGAAGTTGGCGAAGACGTTCTGCACGTCGTCGCTGTCCTCAAGGGCGTCGATCAGCTTGAAGATCTTCCGGGCGCCTTCTTCGTCGAGCTCGACCTGCATGGTCGGGACGAAGTTGGCCTCGGCGGAGTCGTAGTCGATCCCCGCTTCCTGGAGGGCGGTGCGCACGGCGACCAGGTCCGTCGCCTCGCTGAGCACCTCGAAGGACTCGCCGAGGTCGTTGACCTCCTCGGCACCCGCGTCGAGCACGGCGCCGAGAACGTCGTCCTCGGACAGCTCGTCCTTGGGGACGATCACGACACCCTTGCGGTTGAACAGGTACGACACCGAACCCGGGTCGGCCATGTTGCCGCCGTTGCGGGTCATCGCGACGCGGACGTCCGAGGCAGCGCGGTTGCGGTTGTCGGTGAGGCACTCGATGAGCACCGCGACACCGTTGGGGCCGTAACCCTCGTACATGATCGTCTCGTAGTCGGCGCCACCGGCCTCGAGACCGGCGCCGCGCTTGACCGCGGAGTCGATGTTCTTGTTCGGGACCGAGCTCTTCTTCGCCTTCTGGATGGCGTCGAACAGGGTCGGGTTGCCGGACACATCCGCGCCACCCGTACGAGCCGCGACCTCGATGTTCTTGATCATCTTCGCGAAGAGCTTGCCGCGCTTGGCGTCGATCACGGCCTTCTTGTGCTTCGTCGTAGCCCATTTAGAGTGGCCGGACATCTGCCTGTCTCCTTCGCGTAACCCAACTCTTTACGAACGCCAGAGATCCTACAAGGACTCGGGCGCCCGGTTCGCGCGCACCATGTCGACGAACAGCCCGTGCACCCGGTGGTCGCCGGTCAGTTCCGGGTGGAACGACGTGGCGAGCGCGTTGCCCCGGCGTACGGCGACGATGTGGCCGTCGTGCTCGGCGAGCACCTCGGTCTCGGCGCCCACGGACTCGACCCAGGGGGCGCGGATGAAGACGCCCTCCACAGGATCGCCCTCGACGCCGTGGAAGTCGACCGCCGCTTCGAAGGACTCGTTCTGCCGGCCGAAGGCGTTGCGGCGCACGATCATGTCGATGCCGCCGACGGTCTCCTGGCCCGAGCGCGGGTCGAGGATCTTGTCGGCGAGCATGATCATGCCGGCGCAGGTGCCGTAGACGGGCATGCCGTCCCGCACGCGCGCGCGAAGGGGTTCCATCAGGCCGAAGAGGACGGCCAGCTTGGAGATCGTGGTGGACTCGCCGCCGGGCAGGACGAGACCGTCCACCTCGGCGAGTTCCTCGGGACGCCGCACCGGCCTGGCCACGGCGTCCGCCGCGGCCAGGGCGATGAGGTGCTCCCGTACGTCGCCCTGGAGCGCCAGGACGCCGATCACAGGTGCGTCAGTCATGGGCGTGGTGCCTTACCAGCCGCGGTTGGCGTAGCGCTCGGCCTCGGGGAGGGTGTCGCAGTTGATGCCGACCATGGCCTCGCCCAGGTTGCGGGACGCGTCCGCGATGATCTTCGGGTCGTCGTAGAAGGTGGTGGCCTTCACGATGGCGGCGGCGCGCTTGGCCGGGTCGCCGGACTTGAAGATGCCGGAGCCGACGAAGACGCCCTCGGCGCCGAGCTGGCGCATCAGCGCGGCATCGGCCGGGGTGGCGACACCACCGGCGGAGAACAGCACGACGGGGAGCTTGCCGAGCTCGGCGACCTCCTTGACGAGCTCGTACGGGGCGCGCAGGTCCTTGGCCGCGGCGTACAGCTCGTTGTTGTCGAAGCCGCGCAGCCTGGCGATCTCGTTCTTGATCTGGCGCAGGTGGCGGACCGCCTCGACGACGTTGCCGGTGCCGGCCTCGCCCTTGGAGCGGATCATGGCCGCGCCCTCGGCGATGCGGCGCAGGGCCTCACCGAGGTTGGTGGCGCCGCAGACGAAGGGGGTCGTGAAGGCGAACTTGTCGCTGTGGTTGACCTCGTCGGCCGGGGTGAGGACCTCGGACTCGTCGATGTAGTCGACGCCGAGGGACTGCAGGACCTGGGCCTCGACGAAGTGGCCGATGCGCGACTTGGCCATCACCGGGATGGACACGGCCTCGATGATCTCTTCGATCATGTTCGGGTCGGACATACGGGCGACGCCGCCGTCCTTGCGGATGTCGGCCGGGACGCGCTCCAGCGCCATGACGGCGACGGCGCCGGCGTCCTCGGCGATCTTCGCCTGCTCGGCGTTGACCACATCCATGATCACGCCACCCTTGAGCTGCTCGGCCATGCCGCGCTTGACGCGGGCGGTGCCGATCGCAGTGTTCTCGGTGGGCTGGGCGGAGTTGGAGAGCGTGCTGGACACGGGCGACCTCACTCGGTGAAAGAGGGTTCTTGCATCACCGAGGAAACGCGAGGGGACCAGGCCACAGCAAGGGCCAATGGGGAGGCGGTGGCTCATTCTGCCGGAACGAACCGGCCCTCCGGCCGAGTGGCCGCCCCCGCCGGCCCCGGCCTCTCAGGCTCCGGGCCGGTCCGCCAGCGCCGTCGGCGGCTCGTCGTCCATCTCGAACGCGAGAGGGAACGGGGCGTGCCCCGCCAGCCGGAACCACCGCACGGTGCGGTGGCGCCGCAGGGCCCGTGCGGCCCGTACGGCGTCGTTGTGGAAGCGCCGTGCCATCGGCACCCGCCGTACCGCCTGCGCCAGCTCCTCCGCGGCATCCACACCGCCCGGCGCCTCGCGCACCGCGTCGACCTGCTGCTGCTCACCGAACACGGCCCGCAACGCCTGGCTCAGCTCGCTCTCGGCCACCTCGCGGTGCTCCTCCTCGGCCTGCCGGGCCGCGTGGGCCGCCTCGTAGAGCACGATCGAGGCGGCCGGATCCAGGACGCCCGACGTGGCCAGCTCCTGGGCGACCGAGGCGCGCCGCAGCAGTTGGGCGTCGAGGGCGGCTCGGGCCGCGTCGATGCGGGCGTGCAGTCGGTCGAGCCGGCCGGCGGTCCAGCTCAGGTAGAGGCCGATGGCGACGAGGCCGACGAGGATCCAGATGAGGGTTGCGGTCACGGGCGGCAAGGCTACCGGGGCGTGGTCACCGCTCCACGAGGTCCCACGCGCAGCGGAATCCGCCGTGCCCGTCGAGGGGGCCGGGGGCGATCCGGAACGCCTGGACGGTGGCAGTCCGCGGTCGGAGGCCGCGCCCGGTCAGTTGGACATCCGAACCGGGCCGGCCCCGCGCCGGGGGGGGGGGGGGACCACAAATTATCGGGGGGGGGCGGTGTCGGGCCCCCCCCCCCCCCCCCCCCCCCCCCCCCCCCCCCCGGCGGGGGCCCCCCC
>NZ_JBEXDZ010000301.1:0-3362 GCF_040606085.1 Streptomyces sp. NPDC005485
GGCCCGCACACGGCCGTCGTCGCCTGGCTCGGCTACGAGACGCCGGGCACCGTCAGCACCACGGTCCTGCCCGGGCCCGCCGTGTCTTTAGGGGCGCGGGGAACTGCGCGAGCAACCACGTACCAGCCGCACCCGCCGCTGCACGGCCCGTGGCAGACGCGCCTGCGGCCTTGTGGCGGCTGAGCGCGCAGTTCCCCGCGCCCCTGACGGGGCTCCACCGAACCCTGCTCAAGCCGGCGCAGCGCATGCGCTCACAGCGAACAGTTCCCTCTGCGGGATTCCCCGGAGGGACCCGCGCGTTAGGGTCCATGAAGACGAGGGCAGGGGAGTCCCCGAAGCCGCCCCGGGCGGCAATGTACCGGGGTCCCACGCCCCCAGCAGAAGACGTGAGACGGCCCGGCGCCGTCGTAAGACGAGCAGGTGGATACGTGACGAATCTGATGCCCACAGCCGCCGGCGACCCCATCGGTGGGGGCCTCGGTGACCAGGTCTACAACCGGCTGCTCGGCGAGCGGATCATCTTCCTCGGCCAGGCGGTCGACGACGACATCGCCAACAAGATCACGGCGCAGCTGCTCCTCCTTGCCTCCGACCCGGACAAGGACATCTACCTCTACATCAACAGCCCCGGCGGCTCGATCACGGCCGGCATGGCGATCTACGACACCATGCAGTACATCAAGAACGACGTGGTGACGATCGCCATGGGCATGGCGGCCTCGATGGGCCAGTTCCTGCTCAGCGCCGGCACGCCCGGCAAGCGCTTCGCGCTGCCGAACGCCGAGATCCTGATCCACCAGCCCTCGGCCGGCCTCGCCGGTTCCGCGTCGGACATCAAGATCCACGCCGAGCGGCTGCTGCACACCAAGAAGCGCATGGCGGAGCTGACGGCCTTCCACACCGGCCAGACGGTGGAGCAGGTCACCCGCGACTCGGACCGTGACCGCTGGTTCGACCCGATCGAGGCCAAGGAGTACGGCCTCATCGACGACATCATGCCCACCGCTGCAGGCATGCCGGGCGGCGGCGGCACCGGAGCGGCGTAAGCCGCTCCCGCGGGGGCGGCGGTGGATGCCCCTCCCGCGCCCCCAGCCGACCGCCTCAGCCCCTTTCAGGCTTCCAGGAGACACAGTGAACGACTTCCCCGGCAGCGGCCTCCACGCCCGCACGCAGGCCGAGTACACCGGCCCTCGCGCGGAGTCCCGCTACGTCATCCCGCGCTTCGTCGAGCGCACCTCGCAGGGCGTGCGTGAGTACGACCCGTACGCGAAGCTCTTCGAGGAGCGCGTGATCTTCCTCGGCGTGCAGATCGACGACGCCTCCGCCAACGACGTCATGGCGCAGCTGCTGTGCCTGGAGTCGATGGACCCCGACCGTGACATCTCGGTCTACATCAACAGCCCCGGTGGCTCCTTCACGGCGCTGACTGCGATTTACGACACGATGCAGTTCGTGAAGCCCGATATCCAGACAGTCTGCATGGGTCAGGCCGCCTCGGCCGCCGCGATCCTGCTGGCCGCCGGTACGCCGGGCAAGCGCATGGCGCTGCCGAACGCCCGTGTGCTGATCCACCAGCCCTACAGCGAGACGGGTCGCGGTCAGGTCTCCGACCTGGAGATCGCGGCGAACGAGATCCTCCGGATGCGCGGTCAGCTCGAAGAGATGCTGGCCAAGCACTCCACGACGCCGATCGAGAAGATCCGCGAGGACATCGAGCGCGACAAGATCCTCACGGCCGAGGACGCGCTCGCGTACGGCCTGATCGACCAGATCATCTCCACCCGGAAGATGAACAACTCCGCGGTCGTCTGACGTATCGCTGTATCGTCTGCCGCTCCTTGGCGCGGTTCACGACAAAGTGAACCCCGCCAAGGGGGGCCCGAACGAGGGGCCAGGCAAGGTACCGTCGTTCATAAGGCAGCACCAGGAGCCGCTGGACCTAGGCGTCTCCCAGGCGAAGGGGAAGCACACCGTGGCACGCATCGGTGACGGCGGCGATCTGCTCAAGTGCTCGTTCTGTGGCAAGAGCCAGAAGCAGGTCAAGAAGCTCATCGCAGGGCCTGGTGTGTACATCTGCGACGAGTGCATCGATCTCTGCAACGAGATCATCGAGGAAGAACTCGCGGAGACGAGCGAGGTGCGCTGGGAGGAACTTCCCAAGCCCCGTGAGATCTACGAGTTCCTCGAGGGGTACGTCGTCGGCCAGGAGACAGCCAAGAAGGCTCTCTCAGTCGCGGTGTACAACCACTACAAGCGCGTTCAAGCCGGTGAGAACGGCGGCGGTCAAAGCCGCGAGGACGCCATCGAGTTGGCGAAGTCCAACATCCTGCTCCTCGGCCCCACGGGTTCGGGCAAGACACTCCTGGCCCAGACCCTGGCCCGCATGCTCAACGTCCCGTTCGCCATCGCCGACGCGACGGCGCTGACGGAGGCGGGCTATGTGGGCGAGGACGTCGAGAACATCCTCCTGAAGCTCATCCAGGCCGCTGACTACGACGTCAAGAAGGCCGAGACGGGGATCATCTACATCGACGAGATCGACAAGGTGGCTCGTAAGAGCGAGAACCCGTCGATCACCCGCGATGTGTCGGGCGAGGGTGTGCAGCAGGCACTCCTCAAGATCCTTGAGGGCACGACCGCCTCCGTGCCGCCGCAGGGCGGGCGCAAGCACCCGCACCAGGAGTTCATCCAGATCGACACGACGAACGTCCTGTTCATCGTGGGCGGCGCCTTCGCGGGCCTGGAGAAGATCATCGAGTCCCGGGCGGGCGCGAAGGGCATCGGCTTCGGCGCGACCATCCGCTCCAAGCGCGAGCTGGCGGAGAAGGACCGGTTCGAGGACATCATGCCCGAGGACCTGGTCAAGTTCGGGATGATCCCGGAGTTCATCGGCCGCCTGCCCGTGATCACCTCGGTCCACAACCTGGACCGCGAGGCCCTTCTCCAGATCCTCGTCGAGCCGCGCAACGCACTGGTGAAGCAGTACCAGCGCCTCTTCGAACTCGACGGTGTGGAGCTGGACTTCGAGCGCGAGGCCCTCGAAGCCATCGCCGACCAGGCCATCCTCCGCCAGACCGGCGCCCGCGGCCTGCGCGCCATCATGGAGGAAGTCCTCATGTCCGTGATGTACGAGGTCCCGTCCCGCAAGGACGTGGCCCGCGTCGTCATCACGGCAGACGTCGTCCACTCGAACGTGAACCCGACCCTGATCCCGCGGGATGCGCGGGGGCGGGGGCCGGGGGAGCAGAAGACGGCCTGAGCTTCCAGGTACCGACGGGCAGGCACCCCACACGGGGGGGCGGCCCCCGGGCGGGGGGGGGCACGGTCAGCACAAAAAAAAATTTTTAATGGCGGGGCTAGTT
>NZ_JBEXDZ010000302.1:0-3244 GCF_040606085.1 Streptomyces sp. NPDC005485
CCACCCCTGCACGGTGGGGTTGCCGGATTCCGCCAGCTCAGCCCTTCTCCGTGCGGCACGGGCCGACAGCGACTGCCGGGCGACCGGGCACGGTCCAGGGGGAAGGCGACCGTGCCGGTGCCGCGGGGTGGGGATGGTTCATGGAGCGCTGCGCGCATGCCTCAAGGCGGCATGGGGCCCGGGAAGGAATCTGCCGCGCCGCGAACGGCGGAGCTGCGGCAACGGATCCGGCGCCACGGATCCGGGGAAACAAGGGAGAGTTGTAGACCCGTAAAACGCTCAACGTCAAGGCAGGAAAGGGAAGTTGGAGGTGAAAGACTCAATCGGCCACTGGCGCGTTCACGGCTGACACACAATCAACATCCCTTTCCCACAAGTCCCTTGACCCAGGGTGTAACCCCGGGTAACTTCCAGGTCGGCTACTGCGGCGTAACGAGAAAGCCCTTGCACCCGCCGGGAGGTTCGGGGTGGCGTGCGCCGCAGCCGCTGTCCGCGCCAGGACAACGTGCCGTTCGTCCCACCTGCGTTGACTATGCTCAGGGAGCACACATGGCCTCGTCCTCGGACGCCTCGGCGTCCACCCCCGAACAGCCGGAAAGCGGTTCCGCCCTCGCGCAGCCGGAGCCGGAAGTTGCCGGCAGACGCGGGCGGGTCCGCCTGCGCCGCGCCGCGGTGATGGCGGTGCCTGCCACCGCAATCGCCGCCGGGTTGATGATCCTGACCGCCCAGGGAGCCCTGGGTGTGCAGTTCGCGATCTCCGGCATGCCGTTCACGGTCACCGCCACGGAGCTCAACGGCACGGGCTTCGAGCAGTTCGGCGGCCTCGACAGCATGGCCGAGGACAGTCCGAACGCGGGTGACACCGGAGGCCAGGTGCTGATCGTCACCTCCGCGATCAAGAGCGCCACGATCACCAAGCTGTGCCAGAGCGTCGACCTCGGCGGCACGAACCTGGTGATCACCGCGGGCAGCGGCGCCGACAAGGTGCAGGCGACCAACCTCACCACCGACTCGACCGAGATGTCGGGCGACGCGTCCTTCAACAACATCGAGATCGGCAACGACGCGAGCACGCTCGACAAGGCCGGCGTACAGGGCCCCAAGGGTGTCTTCAGCCAGCAGTCCGACACGGTCCGCATCGCGAACCTGCGGCAGACCAACTACGCCACCACAGCGGCGGTGTTCAAGCTTCCCGGCCTCAAGCTCCGCTTCAGCGACCAGGCTTGCTGATGCCCTCGTCCCGGATTCCGCGGTCCGTGAGGTCCGGCTTCCGGCAGTGGCGCGCGAACCGCCCCTTCTGGGGCGGGCTGCTGCTCGCCCTCGGCGGGGCGGAGGTGCTGCTCACCGAGAAGGCGTCCGTGAAGGTCATCCTGCACAGCGGTACCGAGGTGCTGGCCGGCTATCTCCTCCCCGTCGTGATGCTGCTCTGCGGCCTGCTGATCCTCTTCAACCCCACCCAGCGGCTCTTCTACTCCCTGGTCGGCATCCTGGTCACCCTCGGCACCTGGGTCACCTCGAACCTGGGCGGCTTCTTCGTCGGCCTCCTCCTCGGAATCACCGGCAGTTGCCTGGCCTTCGGCTGGCTGCCGGACCAGCAGCCGCGGCACGGCCTGCTGGCCCGCCGACGCGAGCGCCGGGCGGCGGCCGAAGCGCCCGCCCCGGAGCCCTCACCGGCCCCCTGACCGCAAGCGTCAACGCTCCCTCCCCGCACGGACGTCGACACCGCACAGCCGCCGCCACGCGCTCTCGCCAGAGCGCCGGGCGGCGGCTAGCGTGGCGTGCCGCAGTGACTGACGACGTGATCCGACGGACGATGTGACGGACTTCGCGACGTGACGCACGACGTGACGCGACGGAGTACGTGCAGGACATCGACGTACGAGTGCCAGGGAGGCGCCCCGATGGGAAACCCGAGCCCGTTAACGAGCCCGAGCCCCATGGCGATAGACGCGGCCGGCCGTGACATCCACGGCGAGGCCGCCCGTATCCGCGCGAGGGGACCGGTGACACGCGTCACGCTGCCCGGCGGAGTGGAGGCCTGGGCGGTCAGCAGCCCCGACCTGCTCAAACGACTGCTCGCCGACCCCCGGGTCTCCAAGGACCCACGACAGCACTGGACGGCCTTCATCAACGGGGAGATCTCCCCCGAGTGGCCGCTGTTCACCTGGGTCGCCGTGCAGAACATGTTCACCGCCTACGGAAGTGACCACCGGCGGCTGCGCATCCTGGTGTCCAAGGCCTTCACCGCCCGCCGCACCGCTGCCCTCCAGCCGCGCATCGAGCAGATCACCGAGGATCTCCTCGACCGCGTCGAGGAGGCCGGGCGCAACGGCGCCGCGGTCGACCTGCGGGAGGAGTTCTGCTACCCGCTGCCCATCCAGGTGATCAGCGAGCTGTTCGGCCTGCCCGAGGAACGCGGCCCGGAACTGCGCCGGTTGGTGGACCGTCTCTTCGACACCTCCGCCGCCCCCGGCGAAATGCTGGCGGCCTACGAGCAGTTGTCCGGCATCCTCGGCGAACTCGTCGCCGCCAAGCGGCTGTCGCCCGGCGACGACCTGGCCTCCGGCCTGCTCACGGCCCGTGACGAGGACGGCCGCACCCATCTGACCGACCAGGAACTGCTCGACACCCTGTTGCTGATGATCAGCGCCGGGCACGAGACCACGGTCAACCTCATCGACAACGCCGTGCACGCGCTCCTCACGCACCCCGAACAGCTCGCCCTGGTACGAGAGGGCCGCGCCTCCTGGGACGACGTGATCGAGGAGTCGCTGCGCCATGACGCCCCGGTCGCCAGCCTGCCGTTGCGCTACGCCGTGGAGGACCTGGACCTCGGCGCACTCGGCGGCCCGGAGGGGATGTCGATCCCCAAGGGTGACGCGCTGCTGGCCGCCTACGCCGCCGCCGGACGCTCCCCGGAGCGGTACGGCGACGACGCCGACCGCTTCGACGTCACCCGCGCCGACAAGGAGCACCTCGCCTTCGGCCACGGCGTCCACCGCTGCCTCGGCGCCCCGCTCGGTCGTCTGGAGGCCCGCATCGCCCTCCCGGCTCTCTTCGACCGTTTCCCGGATCTCCGACCGGCCGTGCCGGAGAGCGAGTTGACCCAGGTGGACTCCTTCATCTCCAACGGCCACCGGTCCCTTCCCGTCCGTATCTGAACCCTGGTCGGGACAGGGGACGTCGGCTGAGCCGACCTCCACCTACGTACGGCGGCGGGCCGCCGGAGATTCACTCCGGCGGC
>NZ_JBEXDZ010000303.1:0-3221 GCF_040606085.1 Streptomyces sp. NPDC005485
AAGGACATCTCCAAGTCCTTCGGCGCGGTGCGCGCCCTGCGGGACGTGTCCCTGGCCCCGCCGAGGCGGGGCCCGCTCCGTCTGGCACGCCGCAGGGGAAGTATGCGGCGCTGTGCCCACCTGTACGGGGGCTTGTCCCTTCTGCCCGTGGGCTACGCCGCCGACCGCGCCCGGCGGTAGAGCACGGCGCCCGCGAGCAGTGCGCCCGCGCCCGCCGGCAGCACCAGACCGAGCGGCAGGTCACTGCCGGTGTGGGCGAGCTGCGCGCTGCCCAGCGGCTGGGTGACGGACTGCGTCCCGGGGTGGTTGACGCCCGAGGAGCCGCCCGGGTGTTCGTCGCCCGAGGAGGGCGGCGTGCCGGGGTTGCCCGGGTGCTCCGGGTTCCCGGGCTTGCCCGGGTGGTCCGGGTTGCCCGGGTTGCCGGGCTGATCCGGGTTGCCCGGCTGATCGGGGTGGCCCGGAGGCGGCGTCTGGTGACCGCCACCCGGAGGCGTGGTGGAGTGGCCGCCGCCGGCGCCTCCGCCGTTCCCGCACGCGTTGCCCGTGGTCCCGTTGCCGAGTCCCCCCACGTTGACGCTGTTGCCGCAGACGTTGACCGGCACGTCGACCGGCACCTGCGCGTGGTTGCCGGAGCCGACCCCCGGCGAGTCACTGGCGTGCCCGCCGGCGTGGGACCCGCCGCCGGACGGTGCGCCGTAACCACCGCTGCTGCCGCCGCCCCGGTTGACGCACTTGTTGCCCGCCGCCGGGTTGAGCAGTCCGACGACGTTCACGGTGTTGCCGCAGACGTTGACCGGCGCGTGCACCGGCGCCTGCACCGTGTTGCCCGACAGCACGCCGGGTGAATCCGAACTGGAGCCGCTCGCGCCCGAGTCGGCGTGTGCGTAGCCGCCGGCGGCGGCGATGACGCCGGTCGCGGCCGCCACCGTCATCAGGCCCTTGCGGGTGACCTGTCGCATAACTGATTTCCTGCCTTCGTCCCTCAGTCCGCATGGGCGGACCGTCCGGAAAACGCACGCACCCCCTGCGCGTGCGCCGAAAGCCGGTCGGCCCCGGAGCGCATGGCGCGCACTCCGGAGCCGACCGACTCAGACCCCGATGGGAATTCCCCTCAGGGAAAGACCCTCATGGGGTGAGGCACAACGTCACTTGTTGATGCAGGTGTTGCCGAAGGCGGGGTTCAGCAGCCCGATCACGGAGACCGTGTTGCCGCAGACGTTCACCGGGACGTGAACGGGCACCTGGATGACGTTGCCGGACGCGACACCCGGGGAGTGCACGGCGGCACCCTGAGCACCCGCATCGGCGACAGCCAGGCCCGCACCCGCGAGAACCAGGCCACCAGTGGCAGCCGCAGCGGCGACGACCTTCTTGATCATTATTCCTCCTTGTTGGCAAAGCGATCCAAACCCTCGGACCGCACCACCTGTAACGAGGAGGGAGTAATGGAGCTACGAGCTTATGGTCGGATTCACTCTTCTCAGTGGGACCCGCACAGACTGGCGAATACTGGAGTTTCGTTTCACCGGAGCAATTCCGGACGCGCCTTCACGGCCTGATTTCAGGACGCCTCGATGAAGCGGTCGAGCACGCGCACGCCGAACTTCAGCGCATCCACCGGCACCCGCTCGTCGACGCCGTGGAACATGCCCGCGAAGTCCAGCTCCGGCGGCAGCTTCAGCGGCGCGAAACCGAAGCAGCGGATTCCGAGGTCGGCGAAGGACTTGGCGTCGGTGCCGGCCGAGAGCATGTACGGCACCGCACGCGCGATCGGGTCCTCGGCCACCAGCGCGGTCTGCATCGCGTCGACGAGCGCACCGTCGAAGGTGGTCTCCAGCGCCTTGTCGCCGTGCACGTCCTCGCGCTTCACGTTCGGTCCGAGGATCCGGTCGAGGTCGGCGAGGAACTCCTCCTCGTATCCCGGCAGATACCGCCCGTCGACATGCGCGGTCGCCTGGCCCGGGATCACGTTGACCTTGTAACCCGCGCCCAGCTGTGTCGGGTTGGCGGTGTTCTGGAGGGAGGCGCCGATGAGCTTGGCGATGCCGCCGAGCTTGGCGAGCGTCGCGTCCATGTTCTCCGGGTCGAGCTCGGTGCCGAGCGCGTCGCCCAGCTCGTCGAGGAAGTGCCGCAGCGTCTTGGTGACGCGGACCGGGAACTTGTGCCGCCCGAGCCGGCCGACGGCCTCGGACAGCTCGGTGATGGCGTTGTCCTTGTGGATCATCGAACCGTGTCCGGCGGTGCCGTCCACGGTCAGCTTCATCCAGTGCATGCCCTTCTGCGCGGTCTCCACGAGATACAGCCGCAGCTTCTCGTTGACCGTGAAGGAGAACCCGCCGACCTCGCCGATCGCCTCCGTGACCCCCTCGAAGAGGTCCGGGTGCTTGTCGACCAGGTGGCGCGCACCCCAGGTGCCGCCCGCCTCCTCGTCGGCGAGGAAGGCGAGCACGATGTCACGCGGGGGCTTGCGCCCACTGCGCATCCGGTCGCGGACGACCGCGAGGGTCATCGCGTCCATGTCCTTCATGTCGACGGCGCCCCGGCCCCACACACAGCCGTCCGCGATCTCGCCCGAGAAGGGGTCGTGGGTCCAGTCCGCGGCGTTGGCCGGTACGACGTCGGTGTGACCGTGGATGAGCAGCGCGGGCCGCGAGCGGTCCTCGCCCTCGATGCGGGCGACCGTGGAGGCGCGGCCCTGGTGCGACTCGAAGATCTTCGGTTCGAGGCCGACTTCGGCGAGCTTTTCGGCCACGTACTCGGCGGCCTTGCGCTCACCCGGCCCGGAGTGGTCGCCGTAGTTGCTGGTGTCGATACGGATCAGCTCGCGACAGAGGTCCACGACCTCGTCCTCGCCGGAGACGCCCCTGGTCGTGCTCGACTCGCTCACGCTGCTTCCTCCCACTGTCACTGCTGGTGGTCCCCCTCATCCTCTCTCCGATCCCCGGCCCTCCCCAAGGCAGGACCCGGCCCGTCACACGCCGTTCACGTCGGCACAGGGGGTGATCAGGGGGTCCTCGAAAGCCTGGTAATGTTTCCTCTGTCGCCGCGAGGGAAACCCCGCGCGACAGACACCTTGTCCGGGTGGCGGAATGGCAGACGCGCTAGCTTGAGGTGCTAGTGCCCTTTATCGGGCGTGGGGGTTCAAGTCCCCCCTCGGACACACTGAACGAGTGAGGGCCGCGACCAATGGTCGCGGCCCACACTCGGTGTGGGCAGATGGT
>NZ_JBEXDZ010000304.1:0-3174 GCF_040606085.1 Streptomyces sp. NPDC005485
CCCTCGTCGTCGAGGCGGCACGCGGCGGGGCCACGGCCCTTCAGGTGCGCCCGGAGGACCCGGAGGCCTTCGGCCGTGACGCCTCGGGCGCCCCCGTCCTCGTACGCGCGAATGTGACGTCGCTGCTCTGCGTGCCGCTGGCCGTCCCGTCCGGCCCCGTCCGGGGGGTGCTCACCCTGTTCCGGAGCGGGGCCCGGCCGGCGTTCTCGATGGCCGAGGCGCAGGCGATGGACATGATGTCCCGGCACATCGCGCTGGCGATGGCGCGCACCGGGTGAGCGGCCTACGCCGCGTCGCGCATGACCTGTTCGCGCAGCCGGTTGCAGCAGCGGCTGATCAGGCGTGAGACGTGCATCTGGGAGATGCCGAGTTCCTCGGCGATGCTGCTCTGCGTCATGTCGCCGAAGAAGCGCATGTAGAGGATGTCGCGCTCGCGTTCGGGCAGGTCGCGCAGCCTCGGCTTGACGGCCTCGCGGTCGATGACGGTGTCGAGGGCCGGGTCGGGTGAGCCCAGCGCGTCGCTGAGCGAGTACCCGTCCTCGCTGCCCGGGAGTTCGGCGTCGAGCGACAGCGCGGTGAAGCTCTCCAGGGCCTCCAGGCCCACCTTCACGTCCTCCTCGCTCATGTTGGCGTGCTCGGCGATCTCGGCGATGGTGGGCCTGCGTCCGGACACGGTCTGGGAGAGGTCCTGGGCCGCGAACCGCACGCGGTTGCGCAGGTCCTGGACCCGGCGCGGTACGTGCAGGGTCCACATGTGGTCGCGGAAGTGGCGTTTGATCTCACCGGTCACGGTGGGTACGGCGTAGCTCTCGAAGGCGTTGCCGCGCTCGGGGTCGTAGCGGTCGACGGCCTTGACCAGGCCGAGGGCCGCGACCTGGCGCAGGTCGTCGAAGCTCTCCCCGCGGCTGCGGAAGCGGCCGGCGAGTCGTTCGGACATGGGCAGCCAGGCCTCGACGATCTGCTCGCGGAGCGTGTCGCGCTGCTGTCCCGGAGGAAGCTTGGCGAGTTGGCGGAAGGCCTCGGCCGTGTCGGGGGCGTCGTCGTGCGGGTGGTGCCTCGCGGTTGTGTGCGTGCGCATGATGCGTCGCAACTCCCTGTGTCGGTGCCTTGAGTGGGACAGTCACCGTGGGAGCAGACGGGTGCACAGGATCCGCACACCCGTGGCGACGGTTCGCCGTTCCCACGGACGTGCCTCCTGTCCGAAGCACTGACATGCGCCTGCCCCGGTCCCCTCGGGGCAAACACGGGGGATGTTTTCCCGGCGCGGGGAGGGTGACTCGGCAAGGTGCTGCCGATTCGCCCCAGCCCTGCGGAGGTCCCATGAGCACCAAGGTCGCCGACCATGTCCTGCACCGCCTGCGCGAATGGGGTGTGGAGCAGGTCTTCGGCTATCCGGGCGACGGCATCAACG
Source organism: Streptomyces sp. NPDC005485 (assembly GCF_040606085.1). Classification (NCBI taxonomy): domain Bacteria; kingdom Bacillati; phylum Actinomycetota; class Actinomycetes; order Kitasatosporales; family Streptomycetaceae; genus Streptomyces; species Streptomyces sp. NPDC005485. The sequence goes on from NZ_JBEXDZ010000304.1 coordinate 1,412, forward strand.
GGCTCCTCGCGGCCTGGGGGCGGGCCGAGGACCGGCCGCGCTTCGTCCAGTCGCGGCACGAGGAGATGTCGGCGTTCGAGGCGGTCGGCTACGCCAAGTTCGGTGGCGGCCTCGGCGTGTGCGTGGCGACGTCGGGGCCGGGGGCGATCCACCTCCTCAACGGCCTGTACGACGCGAAACTGGACCATGTGCCGGTCCTCGCGATCGTGGGCCAGACGCACCGCACCGCGATGGGCGGCTCGTACCAGCAGGAGGTGGACCTGCACACCCTGTTCAAGGACGTCGCCTCGGACTTCGTGGAGACGGTGACCGTTCCCGAGCAGCTGCCGAACGTCCTGGACCGGGCGATCCGCACCGCCTGCGCACGCCGCGCCCCCACGGCGGTCATCATCCCCGGTGACGTGCAGGAACTCGACTACACGCCGCCCACCCACGAGTTCAAGATGGTGCCCTCCAGCCTGGACCGCAGCGCGTGGACCGCCACTCCCTCCCAGGAGTCCCTGGAGCGGGCCGCCGAGATCCTCAACTCCGGCGACAAGGTGGCCGTTCTGGTCGGCCAGGGCGCGGCCGGCGCCCGTCAGGAGGTCGAGCGGATCGCCGAGCTGCTGGGCGCGGGCGTCGCCAAGGCGCTGCTCGGCAAGGACGCGCTGAGCGACGAACTCCCGTACGTCACCGGAGCGATCGGCCTGCTGGGCACCCGGTCGTCGTACGAGCTGATGCGCGACTGCGACACCCTGCTGACCATCGGCTCCTCCTTCCCCTACGCGCAGTTCCTGCCGGACTTCGGCAAGGCGCGGGCCGTGCAGATCGACATCGATCCGCACATGGTCGGGATGCGCTATCCGTACGAGGTGAATCTCGTCGGCGACGCGAAGGCCACACTGGAGCGGCTGATCCCGATGATCGACGGGGAGCCGCGGGGGCGGGAGTGGTACGACACGGTGTGCGCCAACGTGGCGCGCTGGCGCGAGCTGATGGGGCGGCGCGCGGAGCTGTCGGCCGACCCGATCAACCCGGAGTACGTGGCCCGGGCGCTCGACCCGCTGCTGCCGGACAACGCGATCGTCACGTCCGACTCGGGCTCGACGGCCAACTGGTACGCACGCCATCTGACGATGCGGCCGGGCATGCGGTCGTCGCTGTCGGGGACGCTGGCGACGATGGGCTGCGGGGTGCCGTACGCGATCGGTGCGAAGTTCGCGCATCCGGACCGGCCCGCGATCGCGCTCGTCGGGGACGGGGCGATGCAGATGAACGGGCTCGCCGAGCTGATCACGGCGGCGAAGTACCGGGACCGCTGGGAGGATCCGCGGCTCGTCGTGGCCGTCTGGAACAACCGTGACCTCAACCAGGTCACCTGGGAGATGCGCGCCATGGAGGGCGCCCCCGCGTTTCTGCCCTCGCAGGAGCTTCCCGACGTGCAGTACGCCGCTTTCGCCCGCTCCCTCGGTCTGACCGGCATCCGGGTCGAGAAGCCGCAGGACGTGGAGGCGGCCTGGCGCGCCGGTCTGGAGGCCGACGGTCCCGCGGTGCTGGAGTTCCTCACCGATCCGGCGGTTCCGCCGATCCCGCCGCACGCCACTTGGGAGCAGATGGAGGCCACCGCGGCGTCGATCCTGAAGGGGGACGCCGACCGGCTCTCGATGGTCCGCCAGGGATTCAAGGCGAAGGTCCAGGAGTTCCTGCCGGGCCACGACCGGCCCCATCACGACAGGAAGAAGTAGCGTCCGGGCAGACGGCGGCCCCGGGGACGCACAATGCGT
>NZ_JBEXDZ010000305.1:0-2942 GCF_040606085.1 Streptomyces sp. NPDC005485
CCCACGCGGCGACGGGCAAGACGTACCGGCACGGACCCGACCCACAACACACCCCCCTGCGAACGGCGCCCACGCCAGCAGACGGCACGGACCCGCCCCACCCACCGGCCCCCACGCGAACGGCTCCCACGCCAGCAGACGGCACGGACCCGACCCACCCACCGGCCCCACGCGAACGGCGCCCACGCCAGCAGACGGCACGGAGCCGACCCACCCACCGCACCGCACCGCGAACGGCGCCCCCGCCAGAAATTCGCGACGAACGGTAACGACCCGCATGCGTAATGTGATGTGCTGGGTCCGGTCATGCGCACAGCAAGGGATTGCGAGCCGACGGGGGCACGAGGGAGGGAGCCGGCATGGGATCCGAGCACGTACGCCGCTGGGAGTCGGGAGCACTCGCGCACGCCGTGACGGACCCCTTCGGCCAGGGCCCCGTCCCCTGGCTCCGCGGCAGCGAGACCTACTTCGACGACACCGGCCACGTGGTCCCCTGGTACGTGGACCTCGCCCCAGGCCGCTCCCCCCACGAGCCCACCCCCAGAATCCCCACCCCTCGCCAGGCCGGAGGCCCCCGCTCCGCAGACGACGTCCGCCGCCAGATCAAGGGCTTCTCCTCCACCGGAGCGGCCGCGCCGGGCGAGGCCATCGACTTCCACATCACCGTCGACCCGCCCCAGGAATTCAGCGTCGACATCTACCGCATCGGCCACTACGGCGGCGACGGCGCATCGAAGATCACCACGAGCCCCCGCCTGTCCGGCATCGTCCAGCCCCCGCCCCTCACCGCGGACCGCACGGTCTCCTGCCATCACTGGTGGCTGTCATGGCGGCTGCAGATCCCTTCCTACTGGAGCCTCGGCGCGTACGTCGCCGTCCTCACCACGATCGACGGCTACCGCTCGCACATCCCGTTCACCATCCGGGACGACCGCCCCGCCGACCTGCTGCTCCTGCTTCCCGACATCACCTGGCAGGCGTACAACCTCTATCCGGAGGACGGCCGCACGGGCGCGAGCCTCTACCACGCGTGGGACGACGAGGGCCGGCTCCTCGGCGAGGCGGACGCCGCGACGACGGTGTCCTTCGACCGTCCGTACGCGGGCGCGGGCCTGCCCCTCCACGTGGGCCACGCCTACGACTTCATCCGCTGGGCGGAGCGCTACGGCTACGACCTCGCCTACGCAGACGCCCGCGACCTGCACGCCGGCCGAGTCGACCCGACCCGCTACCGGGGCCTGGTCTTCCCGGGCCACGACGAGTACTGGTCGACCCAGATGCGCCGCACCACGGAGCGCGCCCGCGACCACGGCACCTCCCTCGTCTTCCTCTCCGCCAACACCCTGTACTGGCAGGTGGAGTTGGGCCCGTCCCCGTCCGGCGTCGGCGACCGCCTCCTCACCTGCCTCAAGCGCCGCTGCCCGGGCAAACCGGCCCTGTGGCGTGAGATCGACCGCCCGGAGCAGCAGCTCATCGGCATCCAGTACGCGGGACGGGTCCCGGAGCCGAGCCCCTTGGTGGTCCGCAACGCCGATCACTGGCTGTGGGACGCGACCGGCGCGCACGAGGGCGACGAACTCGAAGGCATGGTCGCGGGCGAGGCCGACCGCTACTTCCCGCGCGCCCCGCTCCCCGAGCACCAGGGCCGCATCCTCCTCGCGCACTCCCCGTACCGGGACAGCGAGGGCACCACCCGACACCAGGAGACCTCCCTCTACCGTGCCCCGTCCGGCGCCTTGGTCTTCGCCTCCGGAACGTTTGCCTGGTCCCCGTCCCTGGACCGTCCGGGGCACGTGGACACCCGTATCCAGCGCGCGACCGCAAACCTTCTGGACCGCATCTGCAAACGCGACTGAACCCCCTGTCCGCGGCGCGCTCCCGGATACGGGAGAATCGAGCCATTCAGACAGAACCACGGGGAGGAACCGTGTCCGGATTCGTCGAAAAGCCCGAGCCCCTCCAGGTCCCGGGTCTGGTGCATCTGCACACCGGCAAGGTGCGCGACCTGTACCAGAACGAGGCGGGCGACCTCATCATGGTTGCCAGCGATCGCCTGTCGGCCTACGACTGGGTGCTCCCCACGGAGATCCCCGACAAGGGCCGCGTACTCACCCAGCTTTCCCTCTGGTGGTTCGACCAGCTCGCTGACCTGGCGCCGAATCACGTCCTGAGCACCGAACTCCCGCCGGGCGCCCCGGCCGACTGGCTCGGCCGTACGCTCGTGTGCAAGTCGCTGCGGATGGTTCCGGTGGAGTGTGTGGCGCGCGGCTACCTCACCGGCTCGGGCCTGGTCGAGTACAACGAGTCCCGCACCGTCTGCGGACTCGCGCTCCCCGAGGGCCTGACCGACGGCTCGGAGCTGCCGGCGCCGATCTTCACCCCGGCCACCAAGGCCGCGGTCGGCGAGCACGACGAGAACGTGCCGTACGAGGAGGTCGCCCGCCAGGTGGGCGCCGACACCGCGGCCCAGCTGCGTCAGACGACGCTCGCCGTCTACGGCCGCGCCCGCGACATCGCGCGCGAGCGGGGCATCATCCTCGCGGACACGAAGTTCGAGTTCGGCTTCGAGGGGGAGACGCTCGTCCTCGCCGACGAGGTGCTGACCCCGGACTCGTCGCGCTTCTGGCCCGCCGAGTCGTGGCAGCCGGGCCGCGCCCAGCCGTCGTACGACAAGCAGTTCGTGCGCGACTGGCTGACCTCCGCCGAGTCCGGCTGGGACCGCAGGAGCGAGCAGCCGCCGCCCGCCCTGCCCCAGCAGGTCGTGGACGCGACGCGCGCGAAGTACATCGACGCGTACGAGCGCCTGACGGGCGCGAACTGGTCGTGACGGCACCACGCCGGCCCCGTTTCAGCGGGGCCGGCGGATGGCGAACGTACGACGAAGGCCCCGGTCAACCGACCGGGGCCTTCGTTCTGCGGAGCGGACGACCAGGTTCGAACTG
>NZ_JBEXDZ010000306.1:0-2935 GCF_040606085.1 Streptomyces sp. NPDC005485
CACCCCGGAGACAGCCCTCGCCGTGGTTCCCGGCCCGGCCCGCGCGCGTACGGCCCCGCCGGTGGGAGCGGGGCCGTACGCGCGCGTGCCGTTCACATCAGGTCCGATCCGTCACGTCACCTCACGTCAGGCGCCGGAACGCCTCGCTCCAGTCGAGCGGAAGATCGTCGCTGTTCGCCGTCCAGGTGGCGAACTTCGCGTCGCTCATCTCGGCGGCCAGGCCCCGGGACGTCGGTGCGTGGGTGCCGGAGCGGGCGAAGTCCTTGAGCGCCGCGGGCGACTCCCAGGCGGACAGCGTCCAGAAGGTGCGCCGCAGCGGCTGCGCCTTCAGGGACGCCCCGTACGCGCCGGGCGCTCGGCTCACCTGCCGCCACACGCCGGGCGTCCTGGCGAAGAACTTCAGCGCTCCCCAGAGGGTGCGGGTCTCGAAACGGGAGGCGAAGACGTGGATCTCGGCACCCTGCGGCGGCGTGTTCGGCACGGTCCAAGGGAGGGTGGGCATGATCTGGCTCCTTCCGGGGCCTGGGCGACTTCGAGGGCGTTCGGTGCGAGACGGCTTCGCGGCGAAGTTCGGCGCGAGTCCGCTTCGCGGCGGCGTTCGGTGCGAGACCGCAATCGCGGCGTTCAGTGCGAGACGGTTTCGAGGGCGGGCGCCGGGGGGGAGGCGACGGCCTCCGCGTCCGCAGCTGTCTCTGCCGCGCGCCGCCTCGCCGGGATGACCAGGGCCGCGATCCCTGCCAGGGCCACCACCGCGGCGCCCACCACGAGCGCCGGCTGCAGGCCGTCCACGAAGTTCTGCGCGGAGTCGTAGCCGCCCTGCGCGGAGAAGATCGAGGACATCACCGCGATGCCGAGCGCGCCGCCGACCTCGCGGAGAGCGTTGTTCGCGCCGGAGGCGATGCCCTGCTCCTGCGGCAGGACGCTGGACATGACCAGGTTGGCTGCGGGGGCGAAGAACAGCGCCATGCCGATGCCGCTGAGGATCAGGCCGGGCAGCTGCACGGCGTACGAGGCGTCGACCGTGACCACGGAGGCCATGTAACCGAGGCCGGCCGCCTGGAAGAACAGACCGGCGGCGACGACCGGACGGCCCCCGATCCGGTCGGAGAGGATGCCGGCGATCGGCGCGACGAGCATCGGCATACCGGTCCAGGGCAGCATCCGCAGCCCCGCCTCGGTGGGCGAGTAGCCGAGGACGCCCTGCATGTACTGGCTGAGCAGGAAGATCGACCCGAACATCCCGAGGAACATCAGCAGGCTCGCCGCGTTGATGCCGGCGAAGGCGCGGGAGCGGAACAGCCGCATCGGGAGCATGGGGTTCTTGGCGCGGATGCCGTGGATGACGAAGCCTGCGAGCAGCGCGGCGCCCGCGACGAGGCCGGTCAGGACGAGGGAGCTGGTCCAGCCGTCGGCGGGCCCGCGGACCAGGCCGTAGACGATCCCGAAGAGGCCGCCGCTGGCGAGCAGGGTGCCGGGGATGTCGAGCGGGGCGCCGGTGCCGTGCGACTCGGCGAGGCGCAGGCGGGCCAGGGGCAGCAGGGCCAGGCCGAGCGGAACGTTCAGCCAGAAGATCCAGTGCCAGGACACGTGTTCGGTGAGACTGCCGCCGATCAGGGGCCCGGAGGCGACCGCGAGGCCGTTCACGGCTCCCCATATCCCGTACGCCATCCCGCGCTTGGCGGCGGGAACCGCGGCCGTCAGCAGGGTGAGCGTCAACGGCATCATGATCGCCGCACCGACGCCCTGCACCGCGCGGGCGGCGATCAGCGAGTCGATGCCGGGCGCCATGGCCGCGGCGGCGGACGCGCCGGTGAAGACGGTGAGTCCGGCGAGGAAGAGCCGACGGCGGCCGAACCGGTCGCCGAGCGCAGCGCCGAACATCAGCAGTACGGCGAAGGTGAGCGTGTAGGCACTCACCGTCCACTCCAGGTCGTCCAGCGCTCCCCCGAGATCCTTGCGGATGGAGGGCAGCGCGGTGGTGACGACGAGGTTGTCGAGGGCCGCCATGAAGCCGGCGACGCTGGTGATGACGAGGGCCCAGACGACGCCTCCGCGGCGTGCGGTCTGTTCGGTCCCGTCGGGCCTTTCGGTCCGATCGCTCGATATGCCCTGCTCGGACTGCTGTGACATCGCTCCCCCAGAGAGTGGCCATCAGGATTGGTTAGTTATTGCTGACTAACTTTGATGATCATGAAGAGGCGCTGAAAACGCCCCTACCTCTTCCGCTTCCTCTACTTCTCCAGCCGGCCCTTGATCCGCGCCGACGGGTAGAGGCCTTCCCACACCCGGTGCTCGGGCGGGAAACCCATGGCCACCAGGCAGTTGATGAGCATCCCGTACGCCATGAAGGTCGTCGTTCCGTCGATGTCGGCACCGAGTGGCAGATGAACGGCGTCCCACAACCGCATCCAGCCCGCCCGCACCGCCTCGCCGAACTCGTGTTCGCCCATCTGCTCGGCGGCGCCCACCGCCACGTACATCTGCATCTGCATCATCAGCTGCTCGGGCCGTTCCGCGATGACCTTGGTGTACGCGTTCGCCATGGCATGCAGGGCCTCTTCGCCCTCCAACCCCTCGGCGGCATCCACGAACGTGCGGATGGTCTCCTCCACACAGCGTTCGGACGCCGCGAGGAAGATCGCCTTCTTGCCAGGGAAGAGCCTGAAGAGGTACGGCTGCGAGACACCGACGCGCTTGGCGATCGCCTCGGTGGACGTCCCGTAGAAGCCGCCGAGGGCGAACTCGCTCATCGCCGCGCGAATGACGCTTTCACGCCTCTCTTCTGCGCTCATCCTGACCATGCGAGTAAGTTAGTACTCAATCACTAACTACGTCAAGGGGGGCGTCTCGGAGAGGCGGTACCAGGGCGGTACGAGGACGTACGACGGCGGTACGAAGGCGGTGCAGGTAAGGGGCGCTCGCTATGGCGAGCGCC
>NZ_JBEXDZ010000307.1:0-2596 GCF_040606085.1 Streptomyces sp. NPDC005485
AGTACGTCCAGTACGAGGGCCTTCGTCCGGCACGCCGAGGGCACGCACCGAACACCGCGGGCACCGCACAGGACTTTCAAAACACCCCCTAGTTCCGGCCGGGTGCGTCGCGGGTCGGTGCGAGCTCGGCGCGAGGCGGGCTCGGGTGTTGGTGCGCCGTTTTGTGCATGTATGCAGGAACTCCGCATGCGTGGCCTTCGGTACGGCTGAATGCGCCGGGGTGTGCTTCCATACGCGCCTCCACAAAACGTACATAAGTGGCAAATCTTCGAAGCGGTGTTGACGTGGCGTGTCCGTTTGATCACGCTTGTGTTCAGCGATTCGCCGCGAGGGGACGGCGAGGGTTTCGGTGACGGAGGCCCTCGGCGAGTGTGGGTCGCGATTCGGCGTCGGCTCCTGAGGGCCAGTGAGGAGCAGGGCGGGTACGCCGGAGCCGGATGGCGGCGCGCGGTGCCGTGCTCGGGGCGAGCAATCGGCGCGCCGCCACCCGTCCTTCTCCGCCTAGAGGATGGCCACCGGCGCCACCGGGGTCCCTGTGGCGCCGACGAAGGGCTCGGGCATCGCCGACAGCAGAAACGTGTAGCGGCCTTCTTCTCCACAGGCTGTGGACAACTCTTCGAGATTCCAGTTCTGGCCCTGCAGCATCCCCATCTCGACCAGGTCGAGCGCATGCACCGGCAGCCACAGGTCCTCGATCTCCGGCGGGAAGATTTCGAAGGTGAGCGTGTCGTTCGCGACCGCAGCGACGTCGCGGGCGTGGAACCACTCAGGCGTACGGATCGACAGGCCCGGTGAGGGATAGCCGTACCCCTGCTTGTCGCCCGCCAGATACACCTGGATCTGCCCGGTCCGTACGAGGACGATGTCGCCGGACCGCACGCGCGTGCCCGCCAACTCCTGGGCCGCGTCCAGGTCTTCGGGTGTCACGGCGTGGGCGCCGTCGAGCCGGTGCGCGCCGCGGGCGCGGGCCACGTCCAGCAGGACGCCGCGCGAGACGATGTGGCGCGGCTTGTCCATGCCACTGAACTCGGCGCCGCCGTGCGGGGTGATCGTGGTGGCCGGGCGGCCGTTGTAGATCTTCCCCGAGTGCGAGACGTGGGTGAGCGCGTCCCAGTGGGTGGCCGCCTGCAGCCCCATGGTCACCAGGTCGTCGCTGCACGCCACGGTGCCCGGGCCGAAGAGTTCCTGGTTGATCTGCACCATGGAGTGCAGCGGGTTCACCCGGCCCGGGATCATCCCCGTCTGCACCCCGTCCTGCTGGAGGGGGAGTGCCAGCGGGATGCGGCGCCCGGTGCGCACCGTGCGGGCCGCCTCCCGTACGACGTCGTCCGTGATCAGGTTCAGGGTTCCGATCTCGTCGTCGGCGCCCCAACGGCCCCAGTTGTTCACGCGCTTGGCGATGTCATGGAACTCCGGTCGCAGCGTCGGCACTGACATGAGTACTCCCCGGGGCTTGTCTCCAGGTATCTGACGGGTCATAAAATCTAACGGTCCGTCAGAAACCGCGGGAAGGGGCCGGCGTGGGGAACTTCTTGGCAGGCAAGGTCGTCGCCGTGACGGGGGCCGGGCGTGGGATCGGCCGGGCGGTCGCCCTGGCCGCGGCGGCCGAGGGCGCGCGCGTCGTCGTCAACGACTACGGCGTGTCCATCGACGGCGCCGCGCCCACCAGTTCGGTCGCCGACGGGGTGGTGAAGGAGATCCTCGCGGCCGGCGGCGAGGCCGTCGCCGTCGCCGACGACATCTCCACCATGGCCGGCGGGCAGCGGGTCGTCGACGTGGCGACCAAGACGTACGGGCGGATCGACGGAGTCGTGTGCGTCGCCGGGATCCTGCGCGAGCGGATGCTGTTCAACATGTCCGAGGAGGAGTGGGACCCCGTGATCGCCACGCACCTGAAGGGCACGTTCACCGTGTTCCGGGCGGCGTCGGCGGTGATGCGGAAGCAGGGGTCCGGCACGTTGATCGGGTTCACCAGCGGCAACCATCAGGGGTCCGTGTCGCAGGCCAACTACAGCGCGGCGAAGGGCGGGATCATCTCGCTCGTGCGCAGCGCCGCGCTGGGGCTGCACAAGTACGGGGTCACCGCCAACGCCGTCGCCCCCGTGGCGCGTACGCGGATGTCGGCGAACGTTCCCATGGAGCTGAAGGAGATCGGCGAGCCGGAGGACGTGGCCGCGCTGGTCGTGTACTTGCTGTCCGATCGTGCGCGGTCGGAGGGGGCGGGCATCACCGGACAGGTGTACACCGTTGCCGGGCCGAAGATCGCGGTGTGGGCGCAGCCGCGGGAGGTGCGGGCTGCGTACGCGCCGTCGTCCGGTTGGACACCGGAGCGGATCGCGGACTTCCTGCCGGGGACGGTGGGGGTGGATCCGATGCCGTTGCTTGAGCAGGTGGAGGCTATGGGGCGGGCTGCGGCGGAGAGGCGGGCTGGGGGTGGCGGAACGTGATCTGGCGGGGGCGCCTGTCGCAGGGGGGGTCGGTGGGTGGGTCGGGTCCGTGCCGGTACGTCTTGCCCGTCGCCGCGTGGGCGTACTGCCCGGGGTCGAGGCGAAGTCCCTCTCGACGGCGTCACGGAAGCGGAGGTAGGTGGAGTCGG
>NZ_JBEXDZ010000308.1:0-2476 GCF_040606085.1 Streptomyces sp. NPDC005485
CACGTTCCCCGCCCCATACCGGGTCAACGTCCGCCTCACCACGTAGGACACGGTCTTAGCCACCGAGTCTGGAACCCAAACTGTGGGGCAGGTCAACCTGTCCCCCGAACCTGCATCAGACCCCCGGGCGGTGATGTACGGCTTGGCGTCAACCGCCTTTACCGGTCCCAAGTCCGCGGCAGGGTCCTACCGTTGGCTGATGCGCGCGCACCCTGTTGACCGTCCGGTCGATCTCGATGTGGTTCGTGAGTCCTATGACCGTGTGGCGGACAATTACGCCGAGATGGTGGTGACGACGGGGGTTGGCGACATCCGTCGAGAGGCGCGAAGACGGGGCGAGCCGCCCGGGCCGACCGGAACATCCGGCTTGCCGAGGCGGCTCAATCGGCGGTCGGTCGTAGCAACCGCAGCGGTTTGCTAATGAGGAACTCCGTCAGCGGCGCAGCCTCTTACGCGCCCATAGGAATCCGACCACCCCGCCGACAATAACCAGGTACGCCGTCAGTGGTCCGTCGTTCAGGATGAGTCCGGGCACGGCGATGACGGCCACGATCAGGAGCCATCCGCATCCGGCCATCCCGATATCTGCTGAATCAGGCCGGCGCTTTTCGTTGTCCACCCGGTCCCCATTCATGGCTCGTACCTGGTCGGCATTCTATTGGACAGTTGGCGTGCGTAGCACCGCCGCGTCAAACCGTACGCTGCCGGATCAGGCTCGGGGGCCGCTGCGGCCGACCGTCGCTGACGCGTCATCTGACGCGCACAGCGGCAGGCGAAGGCACGCTACGCACAGTGGATGGTGGCCGTTCCGGCAAAGACGTTGTGAGCTCCCCAGTAGCCGTTGCCGTTGCGCAGCGTAGCGTTGCCTATGTTGTTGCGGTACTTCCAATTGCTTGTTGTGAGCCTTGAGCACTCGAAGCGCAGGACCACCGGGAACGTTTTGCCCTGCTCGTTGACGTAGCCCCTGGAGTCCAGGGTTTTCCAGATCCCAAGCCCTTGGTACTGGCGCAAGGCAGCGGCGAAGTTCCCTCTTCCCCTCTGGTCGCAGAGCATCGAGGCGTCGGCCTGGATGTGCAGGTCCCCGTGCTTGAAGGGCTTCGGGCTCTGCGTGAGCTGGCAGTGGGGCGCAGCTTGTGCGACGGTGTGAACCGGTGCGTGCGAGGCCGTGATCCCCTGTTCGTCAACCGCCGTAGCCCACCGCGCGAGGTGCTCCGTGGTGTAGGCGTTCTGCGCGGCGGTGGCCGGGGCTTCCCAAAGCGTGAGCTGTCCGCCCTTGGACAGGGTGCTGACCCTGGTGCCCAATGTGCCGACTGAGGTGAGCAGTTGGCTTCCGTTGGGGAGTGTCGTCGTGCTCGTCTGGTCGCCTTCGGTCGAAAGGACCGATGACGGAACGTCCCCATGGACGGTCAGGCGGGTGATGTTTAGCGGATGCTCGTAGTTCCCATCCCCGAGGCTGAACGTGAGTGTCTGACCGACCTGTTCGTATTCCTCCACGCCGGGAGCCTGGAAGAGCTCCAGCCCGGTCGTCTTGGTCAACAGGTCAGTGAACTTCTGGACGCTGGCTCCTTCAGCGGGGCCGAATTCCCCGACGGGCTCTATCGACTGAGGATCCGCCCCGCCTTCCTTGGCGTATTCGGACGCGCTGACGATCTGCGGTCCCGTGGTCGCGCCCGTAGTCGGTGAACCGGCGTCCGCGAGTGCGCCGACGGGCCGTACCAGCCACAACTGTGGCGGTGAGCAGGGCTATGGCCCCTGTCCGGGCAGCGCGACGGACAGTGTTCTTCTTCAAGTTGTTTTCCCCTCCGTGGAATTCGGCCGCCGTCATCCGGCACTGGTCAGGTGCCGACGGCATCGGCCGATCGAGGCAACTTATGCGATCATTCCGCTCAAGGCCAGGGAATCGATCACGCCGAGGTGTCGTGTCTCGCGACAGCCGAGTGTTCGACTCCGCAACCCCGCTGATCGCTAAGACCGTGTCCTACGTGGTGAGGCGGACGTTGACCCGGTATGGGGCGGGGAACGTGGAGTTGGATCGTGCCGGACGGCTTGTGGGAGATCGCGAGGCCGCTGATCCCAGAGCAACGAGCACGGCCACAGGGTGGCGGAACATCGAACACGCCTGATGAGACGCTGTTCGCGGCCATCATCTACGTCCTGGTCAGCGGCTGCGCATGGCGTCAACTTCCGCCGTGCTTCGGCATATCGAAGTCGACCGCCCACCGCCGATTCCTGATCTGGTCGAGAGCCGGCGTCTGGGGCCGCCTCCACGAAGCGGTGCTGCACCGTCTCGACGACGCCGGCCTCATCGACGTCACCCGCGTCGTCCTCGACACCGCACACGTCAGGGCTAAAAAGGGGGCGAACACACAGGTCCGAGTCCCGTGGACCGGGGCAAGCCGGGTTCCAAGATGCACGTCCTGTCGGACGCGAACGGACTGCCCCTTCTCGTCGGTATCTCTGCCGGCAACACCCACGA
>NZ_JBEXDZ010000309.1:0-2474 GCF_040606085.1 Streptomyces sp. NPDC005485
CGACGCTCCCACGGCTTGTAGGCACACGGTTTCAGGTACTATTTCACTCCGCTCCCGCGGTACTTTTCACCATTCCCTCACGGTACTATCCGCTATCGGTCACCAGGGAATATTTAGGCTTAGCGGGTGGTCCCGCCAGATTCACACGGGATTTCTCGGGCCCCGTGCTACTTGGGTGTCTCTCAAACGAGCCGCTGATGTTTCGACTACGGGGGTCTTACCCTCTACGCCGGACCTTTCGCATGTCCTTCGCCTACATCAACGGTTTCTGACTCGTCTCACGGCCGGCAGACCGTAAAAGAGAGATCCCACAACCCCGTATACGCAACCCCTGCCGGGTCTCACACGCATACGGTTTGGCCTCATCCGGTTTCGCTCGCCACTACTCCCGGAATCACGGTTGTTTTCTCTTCCTGCGGGTACTGAGATGTTTCACTTCCCCGCGTTCCCTCCACATACCCTATGTGTTCAGGTATGGGTGACAGCCCATGACGACTGCCGGGTTTCCCCATTCGGAAACCCCCGGATCAAAGCCTGGTTGACGACTCCCCGGGGACTATCGTGGCCTCCCACGTCCTTCATCGGTTCCTGGTGCCAAGGCATCCACCGTGCGCCCTTAAAAACTTGGCCACAGATGCTCGCGTCCACTGTGCAGTTCTCAAACAACGACCAACCACCCATCACCCCCGGAAGAAACCGGAGTGCACTGGGGCCGGCACTGAAGACAGGCCATACGGCCGTACCTTCAGACACCCAACAGCGTGCCCGACACCCTCGCCACTCGTGATCAGCTTTCCACGCCCCGAAGGACAGTACTTGCAGCCCGAGATGACTGAGAGTGCCGAATAATCAACGTTCCACCCATGAGCAACCACCGTCGAACGTGTGCCGACGTAATGGCCCTGGACCACCAAGCAAGCTTGGCGGCCTAGATGCTCCTTAGAAAGGAGGTGATCCAGCCGCACCTTCCGGTACGGCTACCTTGTTACGACTTCGTCCCAATCGCCAGTCCCACCTTCGACAGCTCCCTCCCCACAAGGGGGTTGGGCCACCGGCTTCGGGTGTTACCGACTTTCGTGACGTGACGGGCGGTGTGTACAAGGCCCGGGAACGTATTCACCGCAGCAATGCTGATCTGCGATTACTAGCAACTCCAACTTCATGGGGTCGAGTTGCAGACCCCAATCCGAACTGAGACAGGCTTTTTGAGATTCGCTCCACCTTGCGGTATCGCAGCTCTTTGTACCTGCCATTGTAGCACGTGTGCAGCCCAAGACATAAGGGGCATGATGACTTGACGTCGTCCCCACCTTCCTCCGAGTTGACCCCGGCGGTCTCCTGTGAGTCCCCATCACCCCGAAGGGCATGCTGGCAACACAGAACAAGGGTTGCGCTCGTTGCGGGACTTAACCCAACATCTCACGACACGAGCTGACGACAGCCATGCACCACCTGTACACCGACCACAAGGGGGGCACCATCTCTGATGCTTTCCGGCGTATGTCAAGCCTTGGTAAGGTTCTTCGCGTTGCGTCGAATTAAGCCACATGCTCCGCTGCTTGTGCGGGCCCCCGTCAATTCCTTTGAGTTTTAGCCTTGCGGCCGTACTCCCCAGGCGGGGAACTTAATGCGTTAGCTGCGGCACCGACGACGTGGAATGTCGCCAACACCTAGTTCCCACCGTTTACGGCGTGGACTACCAGGGTATCTAATCCTGTTCGCTCCCCACGCTTTCGCTCCTCAGCGTCAGTAATGGCCCAGAGATCCGCCTTCGCCACCGGTGTTCCTCCTGATATCTGCGCATTTCACCGCTACACCAGGAATTCCGATCTCCCCTACCACACTCTAGCCAGCCCGTATCGAATGCAGAACCGGGGTTAAGCCCCGGTCTTTCACACCCGACGTGACTAGCCGCCTACGAGCTCTTTACGCCCAATAATTCCGGACAACGCTTGCGCCCTACGTATTACCGCGGCTGCTGGCACGTAGTTAGCCGGCGCTTCTTCTGCAGGTACCGTCACTTTCGCTTCTTCCCTGCTGAAAGAGGTTTACAACCCGAAGGCCGTCATCCCTCACGCGGCGTCGCTGCATCAGGCTTTCGCCCATTGTGCAATATTCCCCACTGCTGCCTCCCGTAGGAGTCTGGGCCGTGTCTCAGTCCCAGTGTGGCCGGTCGCCCTCTCAGGCCGGCTACCCGTCGTCGCCTTGGTGAGCCACTACCTCACCAACAAGCTGATAGGCCGCGGGCTCATCCTGCACCGCCGGAGCTTTCAACCCACCGAGATGCCTCGGCAAGTGATATCCGGTATTAGACCCCGTTTCCAGGGCTTGTCCCAGAGTGCAGGGCAGATTGCCCACGTGTTACTCACCCGTTCGCCACTAATCCCCACCGAAGTGGTTCATCGTTCGACTTGCATGTGTTAAGCACGCCGCCAGCGTTCGTCCTGAGCCAGGATCAAACTCTCCGTGAATGT
>NZ_JBEXDZ010000310.1:0-2347 GCF_040606085.1 Streptomyces sp. NPDC005485
GCACCCGAGGGCCCAGCGGGCTCCCGGGACTCACCGGGCGTCGCCGAACCGCTCGCACCGCCGCTCGGCCCCTGCGAGGCGACCACGGCATCGGAGGGGGAGGCGGTCGCGCCGCCGCCCGGATCGGACTGCCGCGCCGCCGACGAGGACTCCCCCGCACCCGGCGTACCACCGGCCTTGCCGTCCGCGCCCTCCTCGCCCTCTGTACTCCGCGACGAGGGCGCCGGGCCGCCGGAGGACCCGGAGTCGAAAAGCCCGGCGGCCCCGGCGACGACCAGGGCGGCGCAGACCGCGCAGGCACCGATCACCGCACGGCGCACGGTCCGGTCACGGCCGCGGCGGCGGTCCGGCCGTCCCCCACGAGCGCGGGCGGGGGCACGCCGATGACCGCCACCGCGGCCCTGGGCTCGACCTTCGGCTCGGCCGGCGCCGTCACCCTCGACCTGGCCCGACTCCGCCCCGGACCCGTCGTCGTACACCGGCATCGGCGCCGTGTCCGCCTCGCGCGTACCACCGGCGTACGCCCCGTCGTCGTACGCGCCCTGCCAGCCGTGCGCGGCGGCCGGATCCGCGTACGCCTCATAGGCCGGCGCCGTCCGGCTGTCGGGGTAGGGGTGGTACACGTTCGGCGCACCCTGCGGCTCACCGGTCTGCTGCGACATGGCGGCGCATTGTAGGGAGAGGAAGGGCTTGCGGCGTAGCGAGGGAAGATAACGGCCTAAAACGCCACGTCTCACGTGGTGAAAAACACGCCCCGCCGAGCGTTACGCGGCCGTAAGCTCACGGACATGCAGGTGATCCAGTCCACGAAGCTCGCCAATGTCTGCTACGAGATCCGGGGGCCGGTTCTCGAGGAGGCGATGCGGCTGGAGGCAGCGGGGCACCGCATCCTCAAGCTCAACACCGGCAACCCGGCCGCGTTCGGGTTCGAGTGCCCGCCGGAGATCCTGGAGGACATCCTCCGCAACGTCTCGTCGGCGCACGGCTACGGCGACGCGAAGGGCCTGCTCGCGGCGCGCCGGGCCGTCGTGATGCACAACCAGACCCTCGGCATCGAGACGGACGTCGAGCACGTCTTCGTCGGCAACGGCGCCTCCGAGCTGATCGTGATGGCGATGCAGGGCCTCCTCGACGACGGGGACGAGGTGCTGATCCCGGCGCCGGACTACCCGCTGTGGACGGCGGCCGTGTCCCTGTCCGGCGGTACGGCGGTGCACTACCGCTGCGACGAGCAGTCCGACTGGATGCCCGACCTCGCGGACATCGAGCGCAAGGTCACCGACCGCACCAAGGCGATCGTCATCATCAACCCGAACAACCCGACCGGTGCGGTGTACGACGAGGCGATGCTGCGCGGGCTGACCGACATCGCCCGCCGCCACAACCTCCTCGTCTGCTCGGACGAGATCTACGACAAGATCCTGTACGACGGCGCGACGCACACGCCGACCGCGGCGATCGCCCCCGACCTGCTGACGCTCACCTTCAACGGGATGTCCAAGGCGTACCGGGTGGCGGGCTACCGGGTCGGCTGGATGTCGATCTCGGGCCCGCGGGCGCACGCCGAGTCCTACATCGAGGGCCTGACGATCCTCGCGAACATGCGACTGTGCGCGAACATGCCGGGCCAGCACGGGGTGGTCGCCGCGCTGAGCGGACGTCAGACCATCAACGACCTGGTCCTGCCCGGCGGGCGGCTCAAGGAGCAGATGGACGTCGCCTACGACCTGCTGACGCAGATCCCGGGCGTGAGTTGTGTACGACCGAAGGGCGCGCTGTACCTGTTCCCGCGGCTGGACCCGAACGTCTTCAAGATCAAGGACGACCGGCAGCTCGTCCTCGACCTGCTGCGCCGCGAGAAGATCATGGTCGTCCAGGGGACGGGCTTCAACTGGCCCGAGCCGGACCACTTCCGCGTGGTCACGCTGCCGACGGTCGGGGACCTGACCGACGCGGTGACCAGGATCGGGAACTTCCTGGACGGCTACGGACAGGCGTAGCCCTCGGACATCCCGGAAGTCCGGCGCTTTCCGACTTCTCTCAACTTTAGACAGAATCTAAGCTAGGATGGTTTCCTGTCAGCACAGGAGGCCATCCCATGTACGAGCCGATCCGCACCAAGTCGATCCACACGATGGCCGGCACCCCCTCGGACTTCCCCCACCGGTCGCGCGAGGAGGAGCTGGACATCCAGCTCGCCGGTCACCTCGCCGCACTGCTGGCGGTGACGGACGAACTGCGCGCACTCGCCCCCTCCGACGACCTCGACGCCGCCGCCGAGCGGCTCGCGTCGCAGGTGGCCCGGCTGCGCGGCGGGCTGCCGCCGGTGCGGTCGTCGGCGGTCGCC
>NZ_JBEXDZ010000311.1:0-2276 GCF_040606085.1 Streptomyces sp. NPDC005485
TGAGGGTGATGGTTGTTCGAGTGTGTGGACTTGTGGTCGTGCTCCCCCCGCGCCGCCGGCCCCCCGGCCCCCCCCCCCCCCCCCCCCCCCCGCCCCCCCCCCCCGCCCCGGGGGGCGCTAACGTTAGCGCCCCCGATAGCGACCAAAACCGCAGGTGACCAGCACGTTAGCGGTTAGCGAATCGTATTGGCAGACCTCGGGATCCGGTCTTTGCGCGCCCCTGCGAGGCAGTGCCGGATCGCTATCAGGCTTGGGCCGCTTGACGCCTGACTGAGGGTGGCTGTTCGGCGATCACAGTCCCAGGGGTTGATTCATCACGGCGCGCACCTCCTCTCGCAGCGTCCACAAGGCGCTGTCGGCGGCGGCGATGCGACTCCGCAGCTCTTCCGAGAAGGGGAAGCGAGATCCGCTCCGGCCAGCCCACGCTGCGTCTCTAACGAAGTCGACGGCCGCGAGGATGGCGGTAAGGGAGTCGGACGCACCCTGTCGCAGGCTCTCGGGTGCCTCCATGTCCCACACGACAAATGCCGTGCGCACGTTGCCAAGCAGGCCATTGAGCGTCTGGCTCACTCTGCGAGCGTCATCCCGGGTGAGGCGGCCGTTCTGTTCAGTCAAGCGGAAGCGGTGCAACTCCTCGTAGACCGTCATCGTTGCGGCCACGTAGGCAACGTAAGCCTCGCGGGCGGTTTCTCGGGTCCACTGATCACGAACACTCTTGGCCTGGTGGCGACCCGCGAGAAAGGCGGCGATGATCGCGCACGCGCCGCCAACCGCAGCACCCAAGATCCCGGCCCAGGCAGCACTGTCCATGGGTCGGATTGTGGTGGGTGACCAGACGATTGCGATAGGCCACAGCGCCTGGCCGCCGCGGCTGCGCATGGAGTGGCCCCGGTGCGTCGGGGAGGAAGAGCAGGAAGGAGCGGCCTACGGCCGCGCGTCCCTTGGCGGCTCGCTGCGCTCGCGCGGGGGCTCAGCCGGGGTTGGGCGCCGTGCTCTTCTTGGAAGGCCGTCCTGTGCGCCTTCCAAGAGGCGCACGGCATGCGTGGGTGCCTGCCGCCGGGCCCCTTCGGCTCTAAGAGGCTCACCCCGGCTCTTCAAGAGGGGGCGCGGCCGACACCTTCCTAACACCACGTCACGGCGTGACGGCCGCGTAACGCCCAAAGCCCTAGGCAGACGCGGGTGTGACCCGCCCTAACAGCGGCCCGTCACGCCGTTGCTATAGCCCTGATCCTCACTCAGCCGCTGTCTTGGCCTGCCCGGTATGCCTCGTACTGGCTCCAGGCACGTTCGAGTGCTGCAACAGCCTTGTCTACGGCACCGCGCTCTTCGAGGTAGTCACGCTGGCCCGGCAATCCCTTGCGTGAGGGCCAGTTGGGGTCAGCGGAGACGTCCCGGGCAAGATCCCCGATGGCGTTCTGCTGATTGGCATGGGTCTTCAACCACGCGGTAAAGCTCTTCGGTTTGGGCATGTCCGCATCCTTCCGCCGTGACGTTGGGACTAACCCATGGGGAGCGGCCTACGACCGGGCATTCCTTGGCGCTCGCGGCGCTGAAATGCCATCTCGCACCCAAACCTTCAGCGCTAGCGGCTGCGTCGTCGCTCTGGGCTACTGGGTAGTGGGGCGTTCCCCACTACCCAGTAGCCCACCTCAGTGGCGCCCACAGGCCGGTGAGTAGGCCTTTCTACTGGGGTCCCCACTACCACTACCCAGTAGCTCACCCCAGTACGGTCACGTTCAGCGACCGCTGAGAGGAACGCTTGTCGCTTGTCGCCTCCCCGGCCGGCAGGCGCTCGCTCCTCGGCGGCTGAGCCAGACAGAGGCCTTTGACCTGGGAGGCGACAAGCGACAAGACAAGACAAGCGACAAGCTGGACGACAAGGCAGACGACAAGCGGCACGACACGCCGCCTGGCAACAGAGGGTTACTGCCTACTGGATAGTGCCTACTGGCTAGTGGAAAGCCGAGCGCCCTGCATGGGCAGTATCGCCGGTAGAGCCGCCGTCTACTGCCTAGTGGCAACTTGGCAGTATCCACTAGGCAGTAGCTTTCTGTGACTCGATGCGACGTCGAGAGAAGAGCAAGAAGGAGCGGCCTACGGCCGCGCGTTCTTCGGCAGCTCGCTGCGCTCGCGCGGCGACCGGTGTCGGGGTGAAGGCTGTGGAGCGTCCTCGCGTACAAGTAAGAGGAGCACCACCCGCGGCCTCGTGCTCCTCTTGCTTGTACGCAAGGTCGGCAATCCAGGCGGGGGAGGCGGACCCGCCCCGCCTGGATTGC
>NZ_JBEXDZ010000312.1:0-2118 GCF_040606085.1 Streptomyces sp. NPDC005485
GGGCGGCATGCCGGGCGGTGACATGGACTTCTGATCCTTCACGGATCGGCGGAGTCTGTCAGTTCCGAGGGCGGTACCCCTTCTTGGAGGGGGTAGGCGGCCGAGGTGTTCGGCGGTGGCCGTGTCGGACTTGTGGACGGCGTCGGGGCCCTCGTCGACGTTCGTCTGGGCGGCCGCACCGGCGAAGACACCGAGGCGGTTCAGGTCGTGCTCGGAGCCCTCGCTGTTGTTCCAGCCCGGGTGCAGGCCGAGGTTGACCCAGTTCATGCCGTGCTGCGCGGCGAGGATCTGGAAGAACTGCAGGGTGTGCAGCTTGTCGCCGCTCTTGGAGCCGGAGTTGGTGAAGCCGGCGGCCAGCTTGTCCTTCCAGTCCTGCCCGAACCAGCGCTTGGAGGACGCCTCCGCGAAGACGTGGAAGGCGCCGGACGCGGTGCCCATGTACGTCGGCGAGCCGAAGACGATCGCGTCCGAGGCGTCGAGGCTCGCCCACTGCTCCTCGGTGATCTCGGAGACGTCGATCAGGTGCACCTCGGCGCCCGCGTCGATGGCACCCGCGCGGACCGCCTCGGCGAGGACCGCCGTGTGGCCGTAGCCCGAGTGGTAGGCGATGGAGACAACAGGGGTGGTCACGTTACGTACTCCTCATGGGGACGAAAACGGGAGCCGCGCCGAAGCGGCAGCTCACCGGCAATGCCAAAAGGAAAGCACTAACTTCTAGTTAGTGCAACCTCCTGGTTAGCGCTGCACTCGAGTACGCTTGAGGAATGGACATCACACAGGAGCGCACGGAGGAGCAGGACCTTCCGTACAACGTGTTCGCCAAGGCGTGCCCCTCCCGCGGCACCCTGGAGCACGTCACCGGCCGCTGGGGTTCACTCACGCTGGGCGCGCTGTACGACGGCTCGTCCCGCTTCAACGAACTGCGCCGACGCGTCGACGGCGTCAGCGAGAAGATGCTCTCCCAGACCCTGCACGCACTGGAGCGCGACGGCCTGGTGCACCGCGAGGCGCAGCCCACGAACCCGCCGCGCGTCGACTACCGGCTCACCCCGCTCGGCCGCGAGGTCGCCGAGCGCGTGCTGACCCTCGTCCACTTCGTGGAGGGCCACATGGACGACGTACTCACGGCACGCCAGTCCTACGACGAGACGCGCGGCGCCCGCTGACAGCGCGGGCAGAAGTAGCTGGACCGGTTCATCCACGCGCGCCGGCGCATCGGCGTCCCGCACCGGCGACAGGGCTCGCCCTCACGCCCGTACGCGTCGAGCGACCGGTCGAAGTACCCCGACTCACCGTTGACGTTGACGTACAGGCTGTCGAAGCTGGTGCCCCCTGCGGCGAGCGCGTCGTTCATGACGTCGCGGATGTGGCCGAGCAGCTCGGTCGTGCGCGGCCGGGTGAAGGTTTCCGTGGGGCGCTCGTAGTGCAGCCTGGAGCGCCAGAGCGCCTCGTCGGCGTAGATGTTGCCGACGCCGCTGATCAGTGACTGGTCGAGCAGCGCGCGCTTGATGGTCGTGCGCCGGGCGCGCAGCGCCGTGTGGAACGCGGTGTCGTCGAACAGGGAATCCAGCGGGTCGCGCGCGATGTGCGCGATGACGTCCGGCAGGCCGTCGGGGGTGTTCTCGTGCAGGGAGAGTCCGCCGAAGGTGCGCTGGTCGACGAAGCGCAGCTCGGTGCCGAGGGCGTCCTCGAAGCGGATACGGACGCGCAGGTGCTTCTCGTCGGGGGCGTCCTCGGGCTGCACCAGGAGCTGACCGCTCATGCCGAGGTGCGCGAGCACGGAGAAAGGCGAGTCGTCGAGCGGCAGCCACAGGTACTTGCCGCGCCGCCGGGCCTCACCGATGCGGTGCCCCGCGAGCGCCTTCGCGAAGCCTTCGGGTCCCGCCAGATGCCGTCGTACGGCCCGTGGGTGCCGTACCTCGACGGTCTTCACGGCCCGCCCGCTGACCCAGCGCTCCAGACCGCGCCGTACTACTTCGACCTCGGGCAACTCAGGCACGGTGCTCCTCGTCAAGGGAACGAACCCCGTGGGGACGCGGTGGGGTGGGGAGGGGTTGAGATAAATAGGCTGGGGGTTTTATTTTTAAAGGCCTGGGGGGGTGGGAAGTAGTGGGCGGG
>NZ_JBEXDZ010000313.1:0-2034 GCF_040606085.1 Streptomyces sp. NPDC005485
AGGACATCAAGCGCCTCACCATCTGGGGCAACCACTCGGCCACCCAGTACCCGGACATCTTCCACGCGACTGTGGCGGGCAAGAACGCGGCCGAGCTGGCCGGTCCTGCCGTCGGCGGCCCCGGCGCGCCTCAGCCGCCGCACGCGCCGGGAACCCCCGGTGGCGCCCCGGGTGTCCCGGGCGCCCCGCCCCCGGGCAACGTCCATCACGCGGCGACGATGCTGGCCGGCCCGCAGGTCGGTCCGCCCGTCGGCGGCCCCGGCGTGCCCCCGCCGCCGCAAGCGCCTCAGCCGCTGCCCGGTCAGCCCTTCCCGGGGCAGCAGCAGCCGGCGTACGGCTATCCGCAGCCGCCCGTCGGGCAGCCGATCGTGGGCCCCGGCTACCAGGCCGTGCTGCGCTACCGCGCGCAGGACGGCTCCGAACAGCAGCTCATCCGCCGCTCCGCGCCGGGCACCCCGCACCCGGAGTGGCAGATCCTGCACGAGCTGCGTGCGATGAACGTGCCGCCGCAGCAAGTCCTTGAGCTGCACACGGAGTTGGAGTCGTGCGAGCTGCCGGGCGCGTACTGCGCGCGGATGATCCGGGAGAGCTGGCCGCAGGCGCGGATCACCAGCATCGCGCCGTACGGCACCGATCACGCGAGCCGTCAGCAGGGCATGCACCAACTGATCGCGCACCAGGGTGAGTTGCATCAGGTCGCGGACGGTCCGGCGCGTCCGGCGCCGGTGCGTGCGCCGATTCCGCCGGTGCAGCCGGCGCCGCCGATCCCGCCGGAGGCGATCGGCCAGGAGCTGGTGGGGGCGTTCGGGCCGGGCGTCTTCCGGTTCGACCAGGCCGCCGTCTCCCGCCAGGGTGTGCCCAACATCGTGGCGCACACGCTGGTGGTGGCCGGTCTTCCGGCCGACATGGGCCCGTTCTTCTGGGCGCAGGCCCAGCCGGGCCGTCCGGTGCCGACGCTGGCCGAGATGGCGCAGGAGCGCGGGGTGCAGCCCGCCGCGGACGCGGGCTCGTACCTGGTCATGGGCAGCGACTTCGGCAAGGCGATCTGCGTTCAGTACGGCACGGCGAACATCGTGGCCGTGCCGGTGGAGGCGGGTCCGGGCGGAGCCCCGGTGCCGCCGCAGTTCGTGAACACGGGCCTGCCCGAGTTCGCCCGCTGCCTCGCCCTGCTCGGCCGTATGTGGCGGCTGCGCTTCGGCCTCAACCAGGAGCAGGCGGGCCGCTGGACCGTCGACTTCCAGGCTCAGCTCGCCTCCCTCGACCCGGCGGCCCTGGGTTCCCCGGAGTCCTGGTGGTCGGTCCTGCTGGAGCAGATGTGGGACGGCCTGCTGTGACGTCGAGGTGACTGCCTCTCAGGGGCGGGCCCGGTCATCTGACCGGGCCCGCCCTTTTGTATGCGCATCCTGACCGTGACTGATGGGCGGAGTGTCGCGTTATGCACACTTCCGTGCGATCCATCAAGATGTGCGCGAAATAGTCATTTCGTTCAGGCCGGATTCGTTCAGGTCGGGTTCGTTTGGTTCGGAGAGGGGTCCCTCGATGAGCGGTGCATCGGTGTCGCCGCACGGCTTCGTGGTTGTGCGGGGGCGTGGTTACCGGCCCGAGCAGGTGGAGGCGTACGCCGCCGGGCTCTCGCTGGACCGGGACGCGGCGTGGGAGCGGGCGGCGCGGCTGACCGTGCTGGCCAAGGACATGGACGCGGAGGCGGGGCGGCTGCGGGAGGTCGTGGCGGGACTCGGTCCGCAGACGTACGAGGAACTGGGGGAGCGCGCCCGCAGGATCTTCCAGCTCGGCGAGGAGGAGGCCGCGGCGGTCGTGGAGCAGGGGCGCCGCGATGCCCGGCTGGTCGTGGCGGAGGCCGAGGAGGCGGGGCGCCGGGTGCGCGACGAGGCGCGGGCGGAGGCCGACGCGGTGCGCGGTGACGCCGAGGAGCGCGCCCGGCAGCGGCTGCTGGTGGCCCGCGCCGAGGCCGACGAGATGCGGATCTCGGCCCGGCGGGACGTGAAGGAGGGCCGCGGCGAGGCGCTGGCCGCG
>NZ_JBEXDZ010000314.1:0-1973 GCF_040606085.1 Streptomyces sp. NPDC005485
GTGACCCCGGGCCCGCCGCACAGTTCTTGGAGCGCCGAGGCTTACGCCTCGGTGGTCTCCGTGGCCTCGGTGGCGTCGCCGTCCGTGGCGTCGGCGGCGACCTCGGCGGCCGTCTCCGTCTCGTCCTCGTCGTCCAGGTCGACGATCTCGCCGTTCGTGTCCTTGACCGTGGCGGCCTCGACGACGACCGCGAGGGCCTTGCCGCGGGCGACCTCGCCGACCAGCATCGGGACCTGGCCGCCCTCGACGACGGCCTGGGCGAACTGGTCGGGGGACATGCCGGAGGAGGCCGCGCGCCGCATGAGGTGCTCGGTGAGCTCCTCCTGGTTGACGTTCAGCTTCTCCTTGTTGACGAGCTCGTCGAGGACGAACTGCGTCTTGATGCCCTTGACCGCGGCTTCCTTGGTCTCGGCGTCGAACTCCTCGACCGTCTTGCCCTGGATCTCGAGGTACTTCTCGAGGTCGAGGCCCATCTGGCCGAGCTGGTGGTGCTCCAGGTTGTGCTTGCGGGTGTTGATCTCGTCCTCGAGCAGCTTCTCGGGGACGGGCACCTCGACGAGCTCGAGCAGCTTCTCCAGGACGCGCTCCTGGGCCTGCGTGGCCTGGTCGTACTGCTTCATGTTCTCGAGGCGCTTGCGGCTGTCGGCCTGCAGCTCCTCCAGGGTGTCGAACTCGGAGGCGAGCTGCGCGAACTCGTCGTCCAGCTCGGGGAGTTCGCGGGCGGCGACCTGGGTGACCTTGACGGTGACCTCGGCCTCCTTGCCGGCCGCGGAGCCGCCCTTCAGCTCGGAGGTGAAGGTGGCCTCGCCACCGGCCTCCAGGCCCTTGACGGCGTCGTCGATGCCTTCCAGCAGCTCGCCGGAGCCGATGGTGTAGGAGACGCCGTCCGCGACGCCGTCCTCCAGCACCTCTCCGTCGACCTTGGCCTGCAGGTCGAGCGTGAGGACGTCGCCGTCCTCGGCGGCGCGCTCGACCGGGGAGGTCGACGCGAAGCGCTCGCGCAGCTCGGTGACGGCCTTCTCGACGTCCTCGTCGCTGACCTCGATGGCGTCGACCTCGACCTCGATGCCGGAATAGTCCGGGATCTCGATGGTCGGGCGGACGTCGACCTCAGCGGTGAAGTTCAGCGTCTCGCCGTCCTTCAGCTCGGTGATGTCGACCTCGGGCTGACCGAGGACGTTCAGCTCGGCCTCGTTGACCGCTTCGGTGTAGAACTTCGGGAGCGCGTCGTTGACGGCCTCTTCGAGCACGGCGCCGCGACCGAACCGCTGGTCGATGACGCGCGCCGGGATCTTGCCCTTCCGGAAGCCCTTCACCGTGACCTGCTGGTTGATCTTCTTGTACGCCGCGTCGAGGCTGTCCTTGAGCTCCTCGAAGGGCACCTCGATGCTGAGCCGAACCCGAGTCGGGTTCAGGGTCTCCACGGCGCTCTTCACGGTTCGGTCTCCTTGGGGGCTGACTTCTTGGGGTTCTGCCAGGTGATCTGCCCGGTCGGGCAGCCCTTCGGCGGATTCGCGGCCCTTGAGAGACTCGGAAGTACAGACACAGGGCGCGCAGCTTGCATAGTAACCGCAGGCGGTACGCGCCCCAAAAGGCGATCTTGCCGGTGGCACGGCTCGGTGGTCGGGGTGGCGGGATTTGAACCCACGGCCTTCCGCTCCCAAAGCGGACGCGCTACCAAGCTGCGCCACACCCCGTCTGGTGCGACACGTAGGGTACATGCCCGCAGACAGTGCGGCTGCCGCAATTTCACGAGCGCACGTGTGGCCGGGAAACGGGGTGTGCGGTGAGGGGGTACGACCCGCTACGATGCCTCCTGTGCCGCGGTCACTGACCTGCGGCGCATCCTGCGCGGGCGTAGCTCAATGGTAGAGCACTAGTCTTCCAAACTAGCTACGCGGGTTCGATTCCCGTCGCCCGCTCCACGGCCTCCGGCCCCCGGCCACCGCACCCGGCCGCAGGGTGTATCCACG
>NZ_JBEXDZ010000315.1:0-1957 GCF_040606085.1 Streptomyces sp. NPDC005485
GCCCCGCGGCGGGTGGCGGGGAGGGAGTGGGTGGGGCGAGGGTTTCGTACGGTCACCCGGTGACCGTACGGTGAGGCAGAATCGACACAGGTCGTTCATACGTCGCGGCCAAAAAATCACAAAGATCACACAGACCTGAAGGCCTCATGCCCCCCACGCTCGCCTCGCTCGTCCACCACTCCGCGCTCAAGCTGACCGTGCGCGCGGGTGAGGACCGTCTCGACGTCCCCGTCCGCTGGGCGCACGTCAGCGAGCTCGCCGACCCCGTGCCCTACATGGAGGGCGGGGAACTGCTGCTGATCACCGCGCTCAAGCTGGACGCGGAGGAGCCCGAGGCCATGCGGCGGTATGTGAAACGGCTGGCCGGAGCGGGTGTCGTCGGGCTGGGCTTCGCCGTCGGCGTCAACTACGAGGACATCCCGAAGGCGCTAGTCGACGCCGCCGAGGAAGAGGGGCTGCCGCTCCTCGAAGTACCCCGGCGTACGCCGTTCCTCGCCATCAGCAAGGCCGTGTCCGCCGCGATCGCGGCCGACCAGTACCGCGCGGTCACCGCCGGGTTCGCCGCGCAGCGCGAGCTGACCAAGCAGGCGCTGAGCGGCGGCCCCGAGGGGCTGCTCGCCGCCCTCGCCTCCCAGGTCGACGGATGGGCCGCCCTGTACGACGCCTCCGGTGCCGTCGTCGCCACCGCGCCCGACTGGGCCGGGCGGCGCGCGGCCCGGCTCACCGCGGACGTCGAACGGCTGCGGGAGCGGCCCGCACCCGCCAGCTCCGTCGTCGGCGGCGAGGACCGGGTCGAGCTGCACTCGCTGGGCACCGGGCGGCGCCCGCGGGCCGCGCTCGCCGTGGGCACGGCCGCCACCCTCGGCACCGCCGAGCGGTACGCCGTGCACTCGGCGATCGCCCTGCTCACGCTCACCACCGAGCGGTCGCGGTCCCTGCACGCCGCCGAGCAGCGGATCGGCGCGGCTGTGGTGGGGATGCTGCTCGCCGGGGAACCCGACCATGCGCGGGCCGTCGCCGGGGAGCTGTACGGGGCGCTGCTCGACGCGCCCTTCCGGCTGATCCTCGCCGAGTCCGTGTCCGCGGTCGGTGTGGGGGCGGGGAGTGCGGTGGGGGGCGCGGTCGCGTCCGCCGCCGTCGACGGCGACCCGCTCGGCGGGCTCGCCGAAGTCGTCGAGTCCGCCGCCGCGCGGGCCGGGGAGTGCGTGCTCGTCGTGCCCGACGGGGATCGGCTCGTCGCGCTCGCCGTGGACGGGGGTGCGGCCGTGGCCGCGTGTCAGGAGTACGCCGCGGAGTTGGAGGCGGCGCGGGCCACGGTGCGCGAGGCGGCCGCGGGGGACGAGGACGAGCTGGTCGTCGGGCTGTCCGCGCCCGCCGGGCCGATCGCCGCGGCCGCCGCGTACAAGCAGGCCGAGCAGGCGCTGTCCGTCGCACGGCGGCGGGGGCGGACGCTCGTGGAGCACGAGGAGCTGGCGGCGGGGTCCGTGGTGCCGCTCCTCGCCGACGACGCGGTGCGGGCGTTCGCGGACGGGTTGCTGCGGCCGCTGAACGAACACGACGCGACCGGGCGCGGTGATCTCGTCGCCTCCCTGCGGGCCTGGCTGTCCCGGCACGGGCAGTGGGACGCGGCGGCGGCGGACCTCGGGGTACACCGGCACACGCTGCGGTACCGGATGCGGCGGGTGGAGGAGATCTTGGGGCGGTCGCTGGATGATCCGGATGTGCGAATGGAACTTTGGCTGGCGTTGAAGGCGGTTGCCGGCGGGGGCGGGTGAGGGAGGGGCCGCAGGGGGTGCGGTGTGTTGTGGGTCGGGTCCGTGCCGTCTGCTGGCGTGGGCGCCTGTCGCAGGGGGGTGCGGTGGGTGGGTCGGGTCCGTGCCGGTACGTCTTGCCCGTCGCCGCGTGGGCGTACTGCCCGGGGGTCGAGCATGGCGGAGCTTGGCTGGGGGCCGGCTAC
>NZ_JBEXDZ010000316.1:0-1949 GCF_040606085.1 Streptomyces sp. NPDC005485
GCCTTCCACTGTGACCTGCGGTGACGGGTGTTGGAACGGGACATCTTGCGCTTGGGGACGGCCATGCGCAGCACTGTACATGAAAACGATTGTCACTAGCTATAGGGGCTTTCGGAACGCCAACGGCCGGAGCCCCCGCACAGCGGGCTCCGGCCGTTGGATTCGGATGTGGGGTCCGGCCCCTGCTTCTAGAGCGCGAGCCCCGTCAGCACGAGCACCCGCTCGTAGGTGTAGTCGTCCATCGCGAACCGGACGCCCTCGCGGCCGACACCGGACTGCTTCACGCCGCCGTACGGCATCTGGTCGGCGCGGTAGGACGGCACGTCGCCGACGACGACGCCGCCGACCTCAAGCGCGCGGTGGGCGCGGAAGGCTGCCTGCAGATCGTGCGTGAACACACCTGCCTGCAGGCCGTACTTGGACGCGTTGACGGCGGCGAAGGCCTCCGCCTCCCCCTCCACCTTCTGCACGGTGAGGACGGGCCCGAAGACCTCCTCGCAGGAGATCGTCACGTCGGCGGGTACGTCGACGAGGACGGTCGGCGCGTAGGAGGCACCGTCCCGCTTGCCCCCGGCGAGCAGCGTGGCACCGGCTTGTACGGCTTCGTCGACCCACGACTCGACACGCTTGGCGGCGTCCTCGCTCACCAGCGGCCCGACATCGGTCGTGGCGTCGGAGGGGTCACCGGTGACCTGGGCCTCCACGGCGGCGACGACACGCGGCAGCAGCCGCTCGTACACCGAGGCGTCGGCGATCACGCGCTGCACGGAGATGCAGGACTGGCCGCCCTGGTAATTGGAGAAGGTCGCGATACGGGTCGCGGCCCAGTCCAGGTCCGCGTCGCTCGCGAAGTCGGCCAGCACGACGGCCGCGCCGTTGCCGCCCAGCTCCAGCGTGCAGTGCTTGCGCGGCACCGAGTCCATGATCGCGTAGCCGACCTTGTCGGAGCCGGTGAACGAGATGACGGGCAGCCGCTCGTCCTGGACCAGCGCGGGCATGCGGTCGTTGGCGACGGGCAGCACGCTCCAGGAGCCGGCCGGGAGGTCGGTCTCGGCGAGCAGCTCACCGATGACGAGCCCCGACAGCGGGGTGGCGGGCGCCGGCTTCAGGATGATCGGCGCGCCGACCGCGATCGCCGGGGCGATCTTGTGGGCGCAGAGGTTGAGCGGGAAGTTGAACGGCGCGATGCCGAGGACGACGCCCTTCGGGAAGCGCCGGGTGAGGGCGAGGCGTCCCTGGCCGCCGGGGTCGGTGTCGAGGCGCTGGGCCTCTCCGCCGTTGAACCGACGCGCCTCCTCGGCCGCGAACCGGAACACGGACACGGCCCGGCCGACCTCGCCGCGGGCCCACTTGACGGGCTTGCCGTTCTCGGCGGAGATGAGCTGGGCGATCTCCTCGGTGCGCTCGACGAGGCGCTTGCTGACGTGGTCGAGGGCGGCGGCGCGGACGTGGGCCGGGGTGGCGGCGAACTCGTCGCGCACGGCGTGCGCGGCGGCCACGGCCTCCTCCACCTGGGCCTCGGTCGGCACGCTGACCTGGCCGACGAGGCGGCCGTCCCACGGCGAGGTGACGTCGAAGGTGGTCTCGCCGGTGGCCTGGCGGCCGGCGAGCCAGAAGGCGTGCGTTGAAGTCATCTCGAGTCCCGGCCCTTCCGAGGCTTATGTGTCCTTGGCTGTCCCGCCCCACGGTAGGCCCCGCCCTCCGGGCGGTCGCTTATCCGATCCGTAGCACTCCCCCACCCGCTCACACCACTTCGGCCACCCACAGCCAGGCGCCGCAAACCCCGGGCACCGGGGGTGGGTGGGCAAACCCCGGTTACCCCTTGTTTCCTTGTCACCCGGTGTTGGTGTCGGCCGGGGGTGGGTCGCGCAGCCCGGCGCTTACGAGGTGCCGCTGCGCCCACCCGTGCCGCCCCTGGCGGCCCGGGTGGGCGCGGAAACGAGGCTCCG
>NZ_JBEXDZ010000317.1:0-1907 GCF_040606085.1 Streptomyces sp. NPDC005485
GGGTCATCGGCCCGCCGACGACCACGTCACGCCAGGCCTCGTCCAGCCGACGTCCTCACCGCGACGCGCTCATGGCTCGGCCGGCGCCCGTCCGTCCACTCCCAGACCGCCTACGCGAAAGACGCCGGGTGGTGGCTGGCGTACTGCGCGGCCACCGGCACCGACCCGACGACCGCGGCCCCGACCGTGGCCGACGACTACGCCACCGCGCTGCGCGAGACCGGACTGGCCAAGTCCACCCGGGCCCGCAGGCTCGCCGCCGCGTCGTCCTGGTACGCCTACCTCGTCCGCGCCGACGTCGCCGAGCGCAACCCCTTCACCGGCATGGAGCGCCCGTCCGTCTCCGCCGACGCCTCGCCCACCACCGGGCTCACGGCGGCCGAGCTCGGCACGCTGCTCGCCTACGCACGGGAGCAGGAGAGCGCCCGTACCTACGCGCTGCTGACCATGCTCGCCACCACCGCCGGCCGCATCGGCTCCGTGCTCGCCGTGACCGTGGGCGCGCTCGGCTCCGATCAGGGGCACCGGGTCGCGGACCTCGTCGTCAAGGGCGACCTCCGGAAGCGCGTCGTCCTGGTGCCGCTCGCCGTGGCCGCGATCGACACGTACCTGAGCGAGCGGCCCGACGCCGCCCCGGAGGAGCCGCTGTTCGCCACCCGCACCGGCAGGCCGATGGACGAGCCCGCCGCCTACCGGCTGCTGCGCCGCGTCGCCACCGCGGCCGGCATCGACTCCGCGAACAGGATCTCGCCGCACTCGCTGCGCCACTCCTACGCGACCGCGCTGCTCGATCAGGGGGTGCCGCTCGCCGACGTGCAGGACGCCATGGGGCACGCCGACCCGCGCACGACCCGGCGGTACGACCGGCACGCCGGGGCGCTCCACCGCTCGCCCTCGTACCGGATGGCCGACGCGCTCACCGCAGCCATGCGCACCGCCTGACCACCACAACCGACCACCACGACAACCCAGCAGGGGGAACCATGCCGATCGATCCCGTACCCACCGGGCCCGTCACCACCGAACCCCGCGGTTTCGTCTCCGAACCAGACCAGCGCGAGCAGCTGCTCGCCGTGCTAGCCGACGCCGGCGTCGAACTGGGCGACTACGACCACCGCATCATCGAGTGGCTGACCGCCTCGCCCGGATACGAGTGGTCCACCGTCGCCACCATCGCGTCATGGGTGAAGCGAGCAGCCGACAACGCCTGACCTGCCCAACGGAGGGCCCGCGACCATCACGGCCGCGGGCCCTCTGCCATGCCCGCTGTACGTCATCCCGTTGACGTACATCCCTCCCCGGTGACGTACCGGGCGACCGCGGCCGGGGAGAGTTATCGGATTCTTGGCGTTCCGACCGGGCGACCCAACCGCCCTTGTCGCCCGTTTTTTTGCGCGACCCGAATCCCAGCCCCGCGCCCACCTGAGAAAAATCTCTCCCCGGGCCGACCAGCCCGTATGCGATTCCTGACGACCGCCGGGGAACCGGTTCAACCGCCGTCCGCGCGCGGGAGCTCCGGGCTGTTCCCCGTGGGAACACCGAACAGACCCCGGGCCCGCAGATCATCGATGTCCACCCAACGGTTCCCGGGGAGCTCCGCAGTCATCCCGGAGACCGCGAGGTTCGCCGCCACCGTACGGACGTTCTCCGACGCCTCCCACGCGCGTGTGCGCGCCGCCTTCGAGCGGACCGTGCACGGGGTGGCCGCCGCCCACGGCGTGACCGCCGACATCGACTACGTCGAGCAGTACCCGCCGACGGTCAACGACGCGGACGAGGCCGCGTTCGCGCTGGAGACCGCGCGGCAGGTGCTGGGCGCCGACCACGTCTTCGAAGCGCCCAAGCCGATGGCGGGGGCCGAGGACTTCTCCTTCGTGCTGCGGAACGTGCCCGGCGCCTTCGTCGGC
>NZ_JBEXDZ010000318.1:0-1870 GCF_040606085.1 Streptomyces sp. NPDC005485
TGCCCTCCTCGACCACGGCTCCCTCGGAACGCGGGAAGAACTCGTACCAGGCGCCGTACAACGCCCGCTCACGCTCCACCAGCAGAGGCATCGGCGCCGAGCGGGTGAGCCGTTCGCGCAGCGGGCGTTCCGCGAGGGCGCTGGTCACCTCGGGCGTGAGGGCGGCTGCGAGACGGTCCGCCGGCGGCAGGGAGTCGTCGCCGAGGGCGCGCGCCGCGGCCTGCACCGCCGACCGCTTCGCCGGGTTCGGTACGCCGGCGGCGGCGCGCTCGTGCAGGGCCGCGCCCTCCTCCAGCATGAGCCCGGTGTCGATACCGGCCGGGACCTTGATCCCGGCGGCGTGACGCCAGGCGGTGACCGGGTCGCTCCACGCCTCCACCTGGTACGTCCAACGGCCGGCCGTTTCCGGTGTGACGTCGGCGCCCCAGCGGTCGCTGCCCGGTGCGAGTTCCCGCATCGGGGTCCAGGGGCCGGGGCGGCCGTCCGGGTCGCGCAGGACGACGTTCGCGGCGACCGCGTCGTGCCCCTCGCCGAAGAGCGTGGCGGTCACGCGGAAGGTCTCACCGGCGACGGCCTTCGCCGGGCGTCCGCCGCACTCGACGACGGGATGGACCTCAACGATCGGGATACGGCCACTGATCCGGTCTGCCTTCATGTGCTTCGCCTCCGTCGTCCTCGAATCCGTCGTCGTCGACCTCGCTCGTGCAGGGAGAGCTTGCGGTCACCCCCGCGTCGGCGCGGCCCGGTGCCTTGCGGGGATCATCCGTGACCGCCGACGACGGTGCCGCAGGCCCCGCCGCCCTGCATTCGGACGGGCGAGGCCGAGTTCCCACGGAGGTAGTGCTCGGCGGCGTCCGCCGCCTCCCGTGCGCAGCGCTTCCCCATCAGGACGCACAGCGTGTATCCGGTGTTCTCGAAGTAGCCCCGCACCGTGTGGTCGGTGGGGGCTGCGAGCAGCAGGCGTTCCCAGGCCCGATAACGCTCCAGATGTCTGGCGACCTCGGGTTTGGCAGGCAGCAGCATCGTGCTGGTCACCTTCCCACTCTCTCGGGTGCGCACGGTTGGCCGGGACGGTCCGCGGCGGTCGCGCACGGAGGGCACCCGCGGGTGACCGCGGGCGAACCTTTCACCCATGGTGCCCGCGCGGACACCGAGTGTCCTGTTGGATCTTGAACGGAGGATGGTCGGCGAGCCGCTCTCGTGTTGCACGAATGGAGTAGCACTTGCACCCTGGGACTGACTCAGGAGCGATCACCGCTCACGCTTCGTGTTCGGGGCTCGGCCCGCAAGGGCGAGAACGAAGCGGGAGCTTCGCCAGCGAGGAGCCAACGACAATGAAAGCAGTGCCCTGCTACTACTACCTCGACGTGGAGGTCAGCCCGGAGCGGGTCGGGCAGGTCAGGCGCATCCTGGCCGCCCATCTCCGCTACTGGAACCTGGACACGCTCGTCGAGCCCGTCGGCCACTGTGCCGAAGCGTTGCTGCACACGATCGACGAGCACGCGCCGGACAAGAACACGACCATCGAGATGTGGTGGAACGGCCAGCACCTGATCACGGCCGTGTCCGACAACGACCAGGACATCGGCCCGCACTACGCCCCGCAGGGCTGCCTGGCGCAGATCGCGGCGCTGAGCGACGGCTGGGGGTGCTGTGCCACCGGCGCCGGAGGAAAGATCATCTGGTTCTCCTGGCGAGCCCGTGCCGCGGAACGCGCTCCGCTGGTCCCTGCCGTGCCCGTCCCCAGCCTGCGGGAGGCACGCCGGACGCCTTGTCTGCTGCCGGAACCGGCTCTGACCCGTCCGGACGGGTCGGGCTCCCTCGTCGGCGTGGCGTCGAACGCCGGCGGCTGACGGCAACCCGCCGCGAG
>NZ_JBEXDZ010000319.1:0-1773 GCF_040606085.1 Streptomyces sp. NPDC005485
GGCACCGCCTACGTGGCCACCACGTTCTCCGACACGAACGCGGCGAGCGCCCGGCCGTGGCGCAGCTACACCTGCTCACCGTCTCGCCCGCCTGCATCGTCTCGGACACGCACGATGTCACTCCGGCGCTGGAGAACATGTACCGCGCCATGGGCCAGGAGGTGCCGCAGATCAAGCGCATCCTCGAACTCAACCCCTCGCACGCCCTCATCAGCGGACTGAAGAAGGCGTACACCGAGCGGAAGGACGAGCCGCCAGGACCTCACCAACGCGGCATTCGTCGTCGCCCTTGGGGTGGTCGGGGTGCGGGAGCTGCTGCTCCGCTCCGCCGACGCCGACGACCGTGCCGGCGCCGCCGGTGGTGAGCAGCAGTGAGCCGCCTCGAGACCCTGACCCCCGCACAGATCCAGTCCGCCGAACGCGTGCTGTCCGCCGGTACGTGGGCGATCACCGCCGGGGCGATCCTCTTCTCTGTCCTCACCGTGACGCCCCTTGTCGAGCGGGTCACGCCGGAGGGCTGGGAGAACACGGCACCGATCCTCCCGTTGGTCGTCGACGCCGCGGTCGTCATCGTGGTCCGTCTCGACGCCACGGTTGACCGGCTGCGCACGACCGCGGGCCGGTGGCCGGCGGTGCTCCGGTGGCTGACCGGTCTGATGACGCTGCTCCTGAACGTGGGCGACTCCGCGCTGAAGGGCGACGCGACCGGAGTTGCTGTTCACGCGGTCGCCCCGCTGCTGCTGATCGTCACGGCAGAGGCCGCGCGTTCATACCGGGCCGCGATCGGCCGCGCCCTCGACGAGATCGAGCGGTCACGAGCCGAGCAGGCAGCCGCCGCCAAGGCCGAGCGTGAAGCGCGTGAAGCTCAGCAGCGCGCCGCCCGTGAAGCCCGCGAAGCCCGCGAGCGTGCCGACCGTGAAGCCCGCGAAGCCCGCGAGCGTGCCGACCGTGAAAGCGCCGAAGCCCGACGTGAAAGCGCTGAGCGTGAAGCCCGTGAAAGTGCCGAGCGGATCGAGCGGGAGCGGCTCGACCGCGAAGAGCGCCAAGCCCGTGAAGAGCGTGCGCACGCCCTGCAGCTCGAGCAGCAGCGGGCCGAACGGGATGCGGCAGAGCGCCGCGAGCAGCGGGAGCAGCAGCAAGCGCGGGAGCTCGCTGAGCTGGAGCAGCGCGCCCGTGCCGAGCGCGAGCAGGCCGAGCAGGTGACCGCCGAGCGGGAGGCCCGTGAAAGGGCAGCAGCCGAGCGCCGCGCCGCCCGTGAAAAGGCGGCAACCGGGAGCACCCCCCGTGAAAGCGCACCCCGTGAAAAGGCCGCCCGTGAAAGCGACCGCCTCGACGAGCAGGCCGCCCGGGAGTACGTCGCAACCGCCGTGAAAGAGCGCCCGTCCGTGACGCTGAAAGAGCTTGCGGACGCCACCGGGTGGTCGATCGGGTGGCTGTCCGCCCGCCGGCAGGAACTGCAGACCGCCGGGGCCGAGCAGTGATCGCCCCCGCGCAGCGTCTGCTGCTCACCACCACGGAGCGGGCCGCGGCGACCGTGCGTGTCCTCGAGGACCTCGAGATGGTCCGGCAGATGCTCGCCGGAGTCGTCGCCCCGGTCGTCACCCCGCTCCCCCTGTACGTCGTCACGGCCGGCGGGGAGCTGCTCAGCGTCCACGCCACCCCGGACCGGCGAGAGACACGGGTTCAAGCGGTTCGGCCTGGACGCGCCGCCCGCGGACGGACCGTCGCCGGTGCGCGTCATGAGCTTCTCCGCCCGGTCCCTGTACCGCGTAC
>NZ_JBEXDZ010000320.1:0-1760 GCF_040606085.1 Streptomyces sp. NPDC005485
GGGCGGTGGCGGTGCGGAGAGAAAAAGTCCTCCCGTCCCGGACAGCGGGGAGGGAGGAGCGGTGCACGGTCGGCCAGACGGTGCCTGCTGGTCATACCTAAGGGCGTCGGTTACCTAGCCATGCAAGAGCACCCCCCTTGGTTATGTAGGGGTGGCGCCCAGATGTTTCACGAGGGGCGTCGATACGGTCGGGTCCATGAGCGAAGAGACCTCCCCACCCCCCGCCGGCCCCACGTGCGCATGGGAGGGATGCGGCCTGCCGGTCCCGGAGTCCCGGGGTACGAAACCGAGGCGGTACTGCAAGCGGTCGTGTCGGCAGCGGGCGTATGAGGCACGGCGCCGGCGTGAGGAGATTGCGGCGGCAGTCGGCGCTGCGGTGATCCGTGAGCGGACCGCCCGAAGCGTGCCGAAGAACGTCACAGTGACGCAGCCCCGGGGCCCGGAAGAACGTCACAGTGACAGCAGGATTCCCCGTGCGGCGTCTGCTCCGAGCCCTCCGACGCCCCCGGCTGCTCCGGTCCGTCCGGCCATGCCGCTGCCGGACAAGGGACAGCGGCGCCGGCGGTTGTTCCCTCCGTTCCCCGGGGCGAGCCGAGAGCGGGACGAGTAGCGCGAGCACGGCTGCGGCCCCTGCCCTCCGGGTGGGGAGCAGGGGCCGCCGTGGTGCGGGTCGGTGTGTCAGTCGGTGTCGAGGGTGAGGACTCCGGCCCGGTAGTCCGTGTAGGTCAGTGGGGCGTCCTCGGTGCAGTCGTCCTCGGTGGCGACCGGGATGACGACGGCTGCCCAGTCGGGGAGATCGGCGAGCAGCGCCCGGAGTTCGGCGACGGTCATGACGGTGTCCTCTCGGTCAGGAGGATTTCGGGTCTCGGCGGACGGGCGGGTTGCTGGTCGTCGTGCTCGGCCTCGAGCCGCTCTCGCGGTTCCAGCGGCCGGGGCCCTGCTCGGTCGGCGTGGTCGGTCCCGGGCGCCCGGGTCCTCGTGTGGGCATGGCGTACCCTCCGAATCGGGACGCCCCCGCTTACCTCGGGGGCGTCCCTTCGTGGTGTCAGGCTCGGCGTCAGGGCGGGGTGTCAGGGCGCGTGACACGTGCTCCCGCCTAGGGGTATGGGCGTCAGGGCA
Source organism: Streptomyces sp. NPDC005485 (assembly GCF_040606085.1). NCBI lineage: Bacteria > Bacillati > Actinomycetota > Actinomycetes > Kitasatosporales > Streptomycetaceae > Streptomyces > Streptomyces sp. NPDC005485. The sequence continues at coordinate 1,120 of NZ_JBEXDZ010000320.1, forward strand.
CCGTGACGGTGTCAGGTGTCACGCGGGCGTCAGGGCGGGCACGATGCGCCACCGGCCGGTCGTGCTGGTCGGCTGCAGGCGTCCGTCCTCGGCGGCATCCCGGAGCCGCGCGGACACCCACGGGCGGGAGTAGCCGTGCGCGTCACACCAGTCCATGAAGTCCTTCGGACCGACGATCATCTGCCCCTTGGCCTCGAATTCGTCGAGGGCCCGGGCGAACAGCTCCCGCGCTTCTTCCGGGGTCGGCTTGTGCCCGGTGTCCGTACCGAACAGCCCGCTGTTGTCGTCGCCCTGCCCGGCCGGAGGGAGATCCTGCTCCGGGTCGATGGCGGCGTCTTCCGGGTCGAGCAGGGAGGCCTGCGGCATGTCGTCGTCCTGCTCGCCCACGGTGGTCTGCTCCGTCGTCTCGTCGGTGTGGTCCTGCCGGCCGGTGTACGCGTTGCCGACGACCGCACGGGCCGCGGCCGTGGTGATCGGGTCGGCGGTCGCCCCGTTGCGCACGGCCCACTGTGCGAGCGTCTCCATGAGGGACACGGCCCGCGGGGTGAACTGCTGCGTCCGGCCGGGGCTGGCGTAGCGGTCCTCGTCGATGCCGCTGGAGACGACGTAGCAGTAACCGGGCTTGCGGTTGCCCCACGCCC
>NZ_JBEXDZ010000321.1:0-1732 GCF_040606085.1 Streptomyces sp. NPDC005485
CCCGATGCTGCAGCGCTCACGCAGGAAAGCGGAGGTGGGCGAGACGCTGTCTGCGAGCAGCTCCACGTGCTCGGTAGAGGAGGCAGGAGAACCTGCGAACCGCCCGCGCTTCATCAGCCTGTCCAACCCCTCAAGAGCCCAATTGAGGATTCCCGGCAGTTCTCCCTGCAGGTCGGAGTCAAGGGAGTGGTCCTCTCGGCCGAGAAAGCTTGTCTCCATGCTGAGAATCAACAGCCGGTTCGCGATGGCTCCGGACGCGTCGGCGAACGCGGGCAGCTCGTTGGACAGGATCATGAAGCGTGCAGGGATACGGCCGGTCCAGAGAGCGCGGTACTTCCGGTCAACGTCCAGTCGGTCCTCACCGCTGATTGAAAGCAACCGCTCCACGATGGTCTCCGCTGCCCCCGGAACGCGGGGGAGACGAGCGTCAGAGATGATCGCCAGTGACGCGTCAATCAGCTTGCTCATACCGAAGTTCGTGCCCATGCTCGCGAGCGTCGGCCCGGCATGGTTCCCCTCCCCGACGAGAGCCGTCAGGGTTCGGGCGATCGTCCCCTTACCGGATCGGGTGGGCCCGATCATGAGCATGATCTTCTGCATGTCGGTGTGGCCAGACAGCACGTACCCGAACCACTCCTGCAGCAGGGCAATGGCGTCGGTGTCGTCCGGCCAAACGGACTGCAGGAAGTCCAACCACCGCTTAGGGGCTGCAGTCTCCGGGGCGTAGTCGAACGGGACGGAGTTGTTGTTGAAGAACCGGGGAGTGTGCGGCTGCAGCTTCCGTGACCGGATGTTCAGCAGCCCGTTCCGGCACGCGATGATCTCTGACGGCTCACAGTCTCCGCCCTGCAGCCATGAGGGCGGTTCCGTCTCGGTGGGGAGGTAGGTGATGGACTCGATGGCTTCGATGAGGTTCGCGATCTTGCCCCGGTTCGGCGCCCAAGGCAGGGAGACCTCTTTCCCGGTGCGATTGTCGATCCCCCGAAACTTGGCGTGCTCAAGCCGCGGGTAGAGATCCGCGCGCATTGCCCCGGCGTCAATCTCCGACCAGTGGGTTCCCTGCCACCGCATCCACGACGATCGCCAGTACCGCAGTGCGTCCTGCCCATCGACCTGCCACGTGGGCATCAGCTCTCGAGCGACAGCCATGGGGTTGGTCGGGGAGGGCATGACGCCATCCCCCAGCACCGGTACAACGTCCGGACCGGTGTCGTCCGGAGGGGCTGTTTCGAAACCGGCCCACATGTCGTCATCAGCAGGGGCGGCAGGCGACGGTACGGCAGAGAGAGAGGCGCGGGCAGTCGTCACGCTGCACCACCCATCGAGCCGCCGCGCAGACCCCGGGCCCACCCGTTCCGGATGCACTTCTCTGCCTGCTGCACCCCGCCCTTGATGCCGGCCGCGAGCGCCGCGGCGAGCAGCTGCTCGCGCACAGCCTCTTCGGTCAGGATGTGCGGCGCTGTCTCGGAGAGCTCAGCGAGTCGGGCTGCTGCGGCGAACGTGCGGTCGCGGCGGTGGTCGCCGACACCGAGCGCCGACAGGTCGTCCGCTGCTCCCTGCAGCGCTGCGACCGCGTACCGCTCGGCACGGGACCCGGTCGGCATCTGCCGCACCACCGGCCGAACCACAGGCCTGACGGGAGCAGCCTCACCGACGCGCAGCAGCTCGAGCAGCCACCCGGGCACCGGCTGCGGGCCGAGCCCCGGTGGACTCACCCGCTCATACGCCCGGT
>NZ_JBEXDZ010000322.1:0-1594 GCF_040606085.1 Streptomyces sp. NPDC005485
GAGCACCACGTGCTGCACGTGGCGGACGAGACGGACAAGAAGGCCGTGGCCACCCGCATCGCGGCCCGCGACGGTCGCGTGATCATGTTCGTGGACACCAAGCGCGGTGCCGACCGCTTCGCGAAGCGGCTCCTCGCCAGTGGTGTGCGCGCCGCGGCCCTGCAGGGTCGCGGTCCGCACCACGCACCGGTGCGGGCAGCGAGTCCAGCCAGCGCTGCCCGGACGGGGACGCCCAGGGACTGTACGGATGGTTCTCCACCCGGGCGATGGCCAGGCATCTGCATGTCTGCTAGGCCACAGCCGAGAGGTCGTGCGGGTCGGTGTTGAGCACCGCGCTGTGAATGCGCGTGACTCGTCCACCGGGTCCGATCCGGCGGGAGCGAATCTCTCCGCTCGCCACCCATCGGTGAATCGTGCGGGTGGATACCCGGAAGTGCTCCGCGACTTCGCGGACGGTCATCCACTCCGGCGCCGAACTCTCCTGCTGCTGCATGGTTCCTCCTGTGGCGCTTGTGCCATCTGAATCAGGCTAGCTGGCGAACGCGACAACCATCCCCCAGGTGTGTTGGTCGCGGGCCGCACAGGCAACGCCAGGCAAGCCGAGCCGGGGTGAGGCACTGTGAGGCAGGGGCGGCTGCCCCTGTCCCTTGTAGTACGTCAAGTCGCGGAATCTGTTACACCCGGGGGCCGAGCGGCAGCCGGTCGTAGACCAACTCGAGCCGGTCCGCCGCTCCGGTGATGCGCACAACCTCGACTGGGCGCCCGGCCTGATCACGCGTTACTCGCTCCACTCGCAGCACCGGGACCGTGGACCCTATGGAGAGCTCAGCAGCCTCGCCGGGGCTCGGTACCCATGCGGTGACTCGTTCGTCCGCCTCTGTGGGCTGCAACCCCGCGCCGACCATGGCGCCGAGGATTCCGCCGGTCACCTTGCCGGGCCCGTCCAGACCGGCCGCGGTCGCCACGTCCAGCGGGTAGTACGCCGACTGGACCTGAACGATCTCGTTCCCGATGGTCGCTTGCCGGGTGCGGCACACCACGGTGTCCCCGGCGGAGATGTTGAGCGCAGCAGCGATGTCTGCCGGCGCCTCGAGCTGCTCCGGCGGGAGCACCCGCATTCCACCCGGGAGGCCTTGTGCCGCGGTTGCGCTCTCCCAAGGGCCCATAGTGCCGCCGGGGGTGAGCACCGCGCCGTACCGGCTGAGCGGCACCCTGATGCGCCGCCGGTCGCGCACGACCGTGCCGTGTCCGCGGCTCGAGGTGACGTACCCCTCTGCGGCAAGTGCCTGGTATGCCCGATGCACAGTGGCTCCGGACCCCTCACCGGCCGCAACGAGCGCCCTGATGTGCGGGAGCTCCTCGCCCGGGGCGTACTCCCCTGAGTCAATCTGCGCCGCGATCTTGTCGGCGAGCGCACGCCACTTTGGTGCGGCCACGGTGACCATCCCCTCTCTCATCTGCCATCAGTGAACCACAGTTCTAGAACTGTTGACAGCTACCCGACGGGTCGTCATAGTCGTCTCAGGCAGCCGTAGTTCTAACACTACGACTGCCCCACCTGTGCCCCAACGGCACGGCCCCGGTGCGTGAACAC
>NZ_JBEXDZ010000323.1:0-1517 GCF_040606085.1 Streptomyces sp. NPDC005485
GACCTCGGCACTCAACGGACCCAGAACCTGAATCCTCACACCATCCCCCAAACAGTCGTCGAGCCCTCGCACGTTCCCTTCCATGGCCAAAAACCCGCGCCACACCACACGCTAGCCCCGCCCACCCCCCACCAACGCCTCCCTCAACCCACCCTCAAGCAGACCTCCAACTGCCCACCCCAGGGCCCTTGATCCGCTGATTGGCTCGTGGCGGTGAGGCTGCTGGCCGCCCCCGCATCGGGATGGCAGCGGGGGCGGCTGACGGTGGTCCTGGATTCACGTCGCTGGCTGAAATCGGGCCGGTTTCGCGGTCTGAACGACTCCAGTGCGACGAGTCGGGCCGTTCGGGCAGGCCACCGCCCCGCCAAGAGTTGGCACCCCCCGGCCCCCGGGGTGACGATAGTGAGAGGCCCTCGACTCGACCGGTCGCGAACCGCACGCGCCGACGAGTTCGCAAGCTCTGGCCACAGCGTGACAACACACGCGACGCAGAGCGGAGTTGCGTCACTCGCTTTCCGGGATTCGATTGCCGGATCTCCGCACAGCGAGCAGTGTTTCGGGTGGAGGTTCACCGCATCCTCATCTGGGGGCGTTATGACCATCTCCGATGAACAGCTGGCGCGGGCAAAGAACATCAGGATCGAGCAGGTGCCGCTGCTGCGCAGAAGCCGTGGCGCGACAAACGGGACTCTCCTGGGACTGTCGGACGCGGCGATACGTCGGGCTCTGCGTCGTCTGAACTACCCTGATCTGCCCAACGCGCGACGGCAGTTCAGGCTCGAACAGGACCGCGGTGACGACGGCACCGTCCCGGCGCACGCCCAGGGGGTCGCCCTCGACCGGTTGCGCTCGCGGATGGACGACAGCGTGGCCCCCGCTGCACAGACCGCGGGTGTGCCCACCGGTCTGACCAGCGAGAATCTCGCGGGCGGCCCGACACCGACGGCCGGGATGCAGCTCACCCAGTGGGAGTGGCTCGGCCCCGGCAACATTGGCGGCCGTACTCGCGGCATCGCGATCCACCCTGAGGAGCCCCTGAAGATGTGGGCCGCAAGCTCCGGCGGCGGAGTGTGGCACACCCAGGACGGCGGAGGGCAGTGGGCACCCGTCGACGACTTCCTCGGCAACCTGGCGTGCTCCTGCCTGACCATGGACCCGACGGACCCGACGACCATCTACGCAGGCACCGGCGAGGGTTTCTCCAACTCCGACGCGCTGCGTGGCAACGGCGTGTTCCACACCACCGACGGCGTCAACTGGGCACCGATCACCACGACACAGACCACGGATTTCCGCGCCGTGACCCGGATCGCGCTCTCTCCCAACGGCGAGGTGGTCCTCGCGGCCACCGCGACCGGCCTGTTCCGCTGCGCCGACGCGGAGCGCAAGACGTGGACACAGGTCCTGGACGTCCCGCTCGGCATCGTCCTCTTCGACCCCACCGACGGCAGCCGCGCCGTCGCGGGAGCGCTGGGCGCCGGCGCGGCCTTCGCCAGCACCGACGGCGGACAGACCTG
>NZ_JBEXDZ010000324.1:0-1463 GCF_040606085.1 Streptomyces sp. NPDC005485
CGCGTCCCGCCCCTTACGCTGCACCCCCCGCTGGTCACGCATTTTTTCTTTGACCCCCCCGCCCGGCCCCCCCCCCCCGGGTGCGGCGCCGGACGGGAGAGCCGAGGTCCGTCCGGGTCGGACGGTCGACGGCGTGACGTTCGACGGCCGGATGTCGGCCGTCGGACGTGGACGGTCGGACGTCGACCGGTCAGACGTTCACGCCGAAGTCCTGCGCGATGCCGCGCAGGCCCGAGGCATAGCCCTGGCCGATGGCGCGGAACTTCCACTCCGCGCCGTTGCGGTACAGCTCGCCGAAGACCATCGCGGTCTCCGTCGAGGCGTCCTCGGAGAGGTCGTAGCGCGCGATCTCCGCCTCGCCCGCCTGGTTCACCACGCGGATGAACGCGTTGCGCACCTGGCCGAAGGACTGCTGGCGGTTCTCCGCGTCGTAGATCGAGACCGGGAACACGATCTTGTCGATCTCCGCCGGGACCCCGGCGAGGTTGACCTTGATCTGCTCGTCGTCGCCCTCGCCCTCACCGGTGATGTTGTCACCGGTGTGCTCGACCGAGCCGTCCGGGCTCTTCAGGTTGTTGAAGAACACGAAGTTGGCGTCACTGCTGACCTTGCCGTCCGCGCCGGTCAGGATGGCGCTGGCGTCCAGGTCGAAGTCGGTGCCGGTGGTGGAGCGTGCGTCCCACCCCAGACCGACGATGACCGCGGTCAGGCCAGGGGCCTCCTTGGTCAGCGAGACGTTGCCGCCCTTGCTGAGGCTGACTCCCACGAGTCCTCCCAATGGTGTCCAGGGGCAGGGAGCCCCGAGTGCGTTGGTATCGGATCAACGACCCGATCCTAGTGACGGGTTCCCGCACCCCGCAGGGGCTGGACCCGAACAATCACAGGGTGTCGAGTGCCTTCACGTACTCGTTCAGGTCACGCGCGTCCGGCAGACCGTTGACGACGGTCCACCGCACGACACCCTGCTTGTCGATGATGAAGGTGCCACGCACCGCGCAGCCCTTGTCCTCGTCGAAGACGCCGTACGCCCGAGAAGTGTTGCCGTGCGGCCAGAAGTCGGAGAGCAGCGGGTACTCCAGACCCTCCTGCTCGGCGAAGACGCGCAGCGTGTGGATGGAGTCGTTCGACACGGCCAGCAGCTGGGTGTCGCGGTCGGAGAACTGCGGCAGATGGTCGCGCAGCTCGCACAGCTCGCCGGTGCACACACCCGTGAAGGCGAAGGGGTAGAAGAGCAGCACGACGTTCTTCTCGCCACGGAAGTCGGACAGCTTCACGGTGGCGCCGTGGTTGTCCTTGAGCTCGAAGTCCGGGGCCTTGGTGCCGACCTCGATCGCCATAGTCACACGCTTCCCTTCCGAGGGGCTGTTCGGGTGACGACCAGCCTACGCAGTGATCGACAGTGGCTCCCGCGGGGCCTGTCCGCGGCCGGTCCGCAACGTGTGAGGCCCCCGCCGACGGTTCGT
>NZ_JBEXDZ010000325.1:0-1459 GCF_040606085.1 Streptomyces sp. NPDC005485
GTCCGCGGCCGGGCACCGCTGCCACTGCACCGGGGCGTGCGGCTCCCAGCACAGCAAGACCGGCATGCAGTGCGACGCGACCACTGAGCACGCGCAGTTGCTCGCCGCTCCGGCCGATCTCCTCCTGACCACCGCAGCCGCAGCCGCGGTCCCGGTCGGGGAGCTGCTCGCTTGGTGCATCGACTGCCACCGCAGGGCGACCGCCCGGCAGCGGGCCCACGACCGCGAGCGCCACCGCCTCGAGGACGAGACCGACTCCCTCTTCTGATCAGCGCCACCCGCCCCGGCAGTCACGCCGTGAGGGCGCCGGATCGACTCCGGCCCGGGGCGCTTAACGAACTCCCCTCTGAATCACAGGAGACAGCAATGGAGCAGCTCCCCACCCCCGCAGTGCAGGTCCCCCCGGGCTGGCCCACCGTCCCGGCCGCCCCGGTCACCGGGACCGTGAGCCTTTACAGCGAGCAGCCCGCGGTCGTCTACGTCCCGGGCCCGGGCGGGCAGATGGTCGCCGTACTGCGCGAGCACCTCCCCACCGCCCCCGCGGTCTACCAGCCCCGTGACCTCACCCCGCTTCCCCTGCTCGACGCCCGGGCGCAGCGCCTCGCCGCGGGTGGACTGCTCGCCGGAGGCGTCGGTTTCGGGGGTGGGCAGCTCCTCGCCGGTCTCGGCACCGCAGTCTCCGCGCTCGCCGGTGTCGGCTCCGTCGTGATGTGGGTCGCGGTCGCGGTCGTCGCCTCGAGGCTCGCCCCCACGGTGCTCGGCACCGGCCGCGGCACGGTCCACCACCACCACACCACCGTCACGACCTCGAGCCGGTGGTGGGGCAGCACGACGACGCACGTCCGCTGACGGCCCCCTGCCGCCCCCGGTACCGGCCACGGGCCCGGGCACGGCAGAGGACCGGACAGACCGGCCCACCGCACCACCAACCAGAGAGCAGGCCAGCATGACGACAGCACGCGCACCCCGCCCCGGACAGCAGCGCAGCAGCACCCGCGACAACAAGTTCACGTCGGCGGGTGCCGCGGCCGGCGGTTTCGTCGGCGGCATGGCGTCCGGGTTCGTGCCCCCGATCAATCTGACCGTGAACAACAACCGCGGCAGCAGCACCGGCAGCGTGCTGGGGGGCAAGGTGCACACGGAGAGCCTGCTCCCCGCCCCGGAGTTCACCTCCCCCGCGCAGATCCGCAACTACTGCAACACGTTGCGCGCGGCGGCAGTCACCTTGTCGTTCGAGGTGGCCATGGGCGCCGAGATCCTCAAGGCCGTGCTCGCCACGGTGCCCGACCCGGACGGGCGGGTCGGTGGCTCGAAGATCCGCGCGTTCAAGGTCAGCCGCAAGATGCAGCGCGCCGCCGACGAACTCCGCAACGCAGCCAAGCTCGCCGCGGCATCTCGGCCACCCTCGCGGATGAGATCTCGACGTCCACCACCGGGTAGGTGTGGCCGTCCTCCCACT
>NZ_JBEXDZ010000326.1:0-1441 GCF_040606085.1 Streptomyces sp. NPDC005485
GCGTCGACGGGCCGCCCCCCCGCCGCGGCCGCGCCCGCCGACGGCTGGTGATCGCCGCCGCCGCGGGCGCCGTACTGCTCGCCGCCACCGCCTCGGTCGCGGTCGTACGGCTCAGCGGCGACGACCCCGTCCGCAGCGACCTGCCCGCCGGCTGGACGGAATGGCACGCGGCGGCGAAGGGCTCCGGCGACGCCACCGGCACGTTCAGCAACTGCGGCGCCGTCGGTACGTCCCTGGTGTGCGCCGGGGACGACGTCAAGGCGGCCCGCTTCTCCCTGGCCACGGGCAAGGGCACCTGGAGCCTGCCGGTGGACTCCACTCCCGACGACTCCAGCAGCAGCGAGGGCTCGGTCCTCGGCACGCACCGCGGCCGCGTCTACGTCTACGCGAACGACGAGGCCGGCACGGACAAGGAGACCGAGCTCCCGGCCTCCCGCTACTCCGTCCAGTCACTGAACCCCGTCACCGGCAAGGTGGCCTGGAAGACGCGTACGGGTGACGGCGGCAACGCCACCGCCCCGGACCTCGCCCAGGGCGGCGCCGTGACCCTCCCCGAGGGCATCGTGGCCGTCTACGGCAACAGCGGACGGTCGTACGCCCTGCTGGACGCGGACACCGGCAAGGTCCGCTGGAAGCAGCCCATGCCCGCGGGCGGGGAGTACTGCGTCCTGGGCGCCGCCGCACACCGCGCCTACCTGCTCTGCCAGACCGAGAGCATGGACAGGACCAGCCTCTACGCCCTCGACAACGCCACCGGCAGGCGCCGGTGGTCCGTCAGCCTCAAGGGATCGCTCGGTTTCCTCGGCCAGGACGGGAGCCGCCTGATCCTGGCGCCCGCGGACGGCGACGTCGCGTACCGCGACCTCACGACCGTGGACATCACCACCCACCGGCTCCTGCGGATCCCGCTCAGCGGCCCCCAGCCCGCCGGCGCCACCCTTCACCTCACCGGCGGCACCCTCTACTTCTCCCTCAACAACGGCAGCATCCGCGCCGTCTCGCCCCGGACCGGACGGCAGAGCTGGGAGGGCAACTCGACCGTGGAGTACCCGGGCCCGCCCCTGGCCACCACCACCCACCTCTACGTCGCCTCCCCCAGCGGCCGCCTCGCCGCCATGGACCTGCGCACCGGCAAGGTCGACGCCACCCGCCCCGGCCGCGACGAGGCGAACGGCCCCCTCGGCCTCTCCCAGACGGGCGCCCCGCTCCTGCGAAAGGGCGACGCCCTCTACGTCCCCTACGGCCGGCGCTCGGTGTACACGGTGGATGTGCGCCACCTGTAGGACGGCGGCGGGGCCGCATGCCGGGAGGGGACGGAGCCGTATGCCGGAGGGCGGGAAAAAACCTCCGGCCCGGTTCCGTCGTACCGGGCCGGAGGCGGTGGAGCGGGCGCCGGGCGACGAACCCGCGGAGCTAGTTTGGAAGACTAGTGCACGACCCT
>NZ_JBEXDZ010000327.1:0-1413 GCF_040606085.1 Streptomyces sp. NPDC005485
TGAGACCTGATGCCGAGCCGATTGTGGTGAAGTGGATGATCCTATGCTGTCGAGAAAAGCCTCTAGCGAGTTTCATGGCGGCCCGTACCCTAAACCGACTCAGGTGGTCAGGTAGAGAATACCGAGGCGTTCGGGTGAACTATGGTTAAGGAACTCGGCAAAATGCCCCCGTAACTTCGGGAGAAGGGGGGCCATCACTGGTGATTGAATTTACTTCATGAGCTGGGGGTGGCCGCAGAGACCAGCGAGAAGCGACTGTTTACTAAAAACACAGGTCCGTGCGAAGCCGTAAGGCGATGTATACGGACTGACGCCTGCCCGGTGCTGGAACGTTAAGGGGACCGGTTAGTGCACTTTCGGGTGTGCGAAGCTGAGAACTTAAGCGCCAGTAAACGGCGGTGGTAACTATAACCATCCTAAGGTAGCGAAATTCCTTGTCGGGTAAGTTCCGACCTGCACGAATGGCGTAACGACTTCTCGACTGTCTCAACCATAGGCCCGGTGAAATTGCACTACGAGTAAAGATGCTCGTTTCGCGCAGCAGGACGGAAAGACCCCGGGACCTTTACTACAGTTTGATATTGGTGTTCGGTTCGGCTTGTGTAGGATAGCTGGGAGACTTTGAAGTCATGGCGCCAGCCATGGTGGAGTCGTCGTTGAAATACCAGTCTGGTCGTGCTGGATGTCTAACCTGGGTCCGTGATCCGGATCAGGGACAGTGTCTGATGGGTAGTTTAACTGGGGCGGTTGCCTCCTAAAGAGTAACGGAGGCGCCCAAAGGTTCCCTCAGCCTGGTTGGCAATCAGGTGTTGAGTGTAAGTGCACAAGGGAGCTTGACTGTGAGACCGACGGGTCGAGCAGGGACGAAAGTCGGGACTAGTGATCCGGCGGTGGCTTGTGGAAGCGCCGTCGCTCAACGGATAAAAGGTACCCCGGGGATAACAGGCTGATCTTCCCCAAGAGTCCATATCGACGGGATGGTTTGGCACCTCGATGTCGGCTCGTCGCATCCTGGGGCTGGAGTCGGTCCCAAGGGTTGGGCTGTTCGCCCATTAAAGCGGTACGCGAGCTGGGTTTAGAACGTCGTGAGACAGTTCGGTCCCTATCCGCTGTGCGCGTAGGAATATTGAGAAGGGCTGTCCCTAGTACGAGAGGACCGGGACGGACGAACCTCTGGTGTGCCAGTTGTCCTGCCAAGGGCATGGCTGGTTGGCTACGTTCGGGAGGGATAACCGCTGAAAGCATCTAAGCGGGAAGCCTGCTTCGAGATGAGTATTCCCACCCCCTTTGAGGGGTTAAGGCTCCCAGTAGACGACTGGGTTGATAGGCCAGATCTGGAAGGCGGGTAACCGCTGGAGGTGACTGGTACTAATAGGCCGAGGGCTTGTCCTCAGTTGCTCGCGTCCACTGTGT
>NZ_JBEXDZ010000328.1:0-1396 GCF_040606085.1 Streptomyces sp. NPDC005485
GCCCGGAGTGATCTCCGGGCGCCCCCTTCGTCGTACGACTCGTAGGAGGGAGGTCAGCGGGCCTTCGGCCCGCCGCGCGGCATCCGCATGCCCTTGGGCATCGGGCCCTTCGGCAACGGCATGTTGCTCATCAGGTCGCCCATCGCGCGCAGCCGGTCGTTGGTCGCGGTGACCTGCGGGCCGGCCAGGACGCGGGGGAGCTTCAGCATCGTCGTGCGGAGCTTCTTGAGGTCCACCTGGCCCTCACCGCTGCCGACGAGGATGTCGTGCACCGGCACGTCCGAGACGATCCGCGCCATCTTCCGCTTCTCGGCGGCCAGCAGGCTCTTCACCCGGTTCGGGTTGCCCTCGGCGACCAGCACGATGCCCGCCTTGCCCACGGCGCGGTGCACCACGTCCTGGCTGCGGTTCATCGCCACGGCCGGGGTCGTCGTCCAGCCTCGGCCGATGTTGTCCAGCACTGCGGCGGCAGCGCCCGGCTGGCCCTCCATCTGCCCGAAGGCGGCGCGCTCGGCCCTGCGTCCGAAGACGATCGCCGTCGCGAGGAAGGCGAGCAGCAGGCCGAGAATGCCCAGATAGACCGGGTGACCGATCAGGAAGCCGATCGCGAGGAAGACACCGAGGGTGACGATCGCGACAGCCCCGAGTACAAGACCGATCTTGGAGTCGGCCTTGCGGGTCATCTTGTAAGTGAGAGCGATCTGCTTGAGTCGCCCGGGGTTCGAGGCGTCCGCCGCGGTTTCCTTCTTCGCCATGGCAGGAAGTCTACGTGGCCCGACAAGCGCCTACGACGGCAGTGTGCCGGGACGGGTGCCGGGACAGCCCTCCCGGCGCGGGGCGCCCGCTACGAACGCGTGGAGGCGGATTCCAGAACGCGCTGAGCCTCGACCCGGTCCTTGGCGCGGCGGCGGTCCTCCAGGACGGACGTCCAGGCATTGCGACGGGCGGTGCGCTGGCCACTGCTCATCAGCAGCGACTCGACGGCACGGAGTGCATCGGTGAACGACGGGATGGCTGTGGCGCGTACGGGCGCGGCCTGCATGATGGAGGTCCCCCCTCGGGATCGGCGGCTCTGGTTAAGGGTGCACGTGGTGTAAGACCAGGGTCACTGATTGGTGTTACCAGGGCGTGACCGACCGGTCAAACACCAATGAAGCCTTGATGCGCGGGGTTCAAACACCGACGCGGCCCGGAAACCGCTCCCATCTGCGGGGACGGCCGGACCGCGTCGAACGAGCCAGTGTTGCGGGGGAGTTGCTTGTGTGCCGATTCACATGCGGGCGGTGGCACTCAGTGCCACCCCCCCCACCAGTAAAAAGAAATTTTGAAAACCTATTACCCCGCGCAAAACGACCGAGATAGCACAAAACAACAGCCCAAAAAAAACACCCACAAA
>NZ_JBEXDZ010000329.1:0-1355 GCF_040606085.1 Streptomyces sp. NPDC005485
CCGAGCACTCACAACCCCCCACCACTCCCCCACCCCCGCCCCCCGGCATTCCCAACAGCCCCGACGCTTCCCCAGCGATCCGGGCCGCCCAGACGACCTCAGGCAACCCTGGCCGTCCCGGACTGGGCTCCCGGCCAGGTCCCCAGCGGCCCGGGCAGTCCAGGCGGTCTCGGAGCGGTCCTGACAGTCCCGGGCGGTCCCGGCGATCCGGGCGGTCTCGGACAGTCCTGACGGTCCGTGCGGTCCGGCGGTCTCGGGCGGTCCAGGCGGTCTCGGTGGTCTCGGGCTGGGCTGCTGGCCGGGCTGGTGGCATACCCCGGGGGGTGCGGGTGGTCCGGGCGGTCTCGGTGGTCTCGGGCTGGGCTGCTGGTGGAATGCGAGGGAGTTGCGGGTGGTCCGGGCGGTCCTGAGGGTCTCGGGCGGTCTCGGTGGTCTCGGGCTGGGCTGCTGGCCGGGCTGGTGGAATACCCCCGGGGGGGTGCGGGTGGTCCGGGCGGTCCTGACGGTCTCGGGCGGTCCTGGTGGTCTCGGGCTGGGCTGCTGGCCGGGCTGCTGGAATGCCCCAGTCCGGGCGGGCCCGGAGGGATCAGTGCAAGCGGCGGACGGCGCTTTGCGCATGCCACTGGGCCAGTTGCAGCGCCTCAACGGCCGCCCGGCCCAGCCGCTCACGGACCTCACGACGCGCCAGGGCCAGGTCCGCACCCGGACCCAGCACCGCCTCGACGGCCTCCGCACGCAGCAGCACACGATGCTCCGACACCGCCCGCACCCCCTCCCCCTCAGGCACCACCGACCACTCACCACTGTGCGCGGCAATCAACTGCTCGGAGAGCGTCTCCTGGAAAACGATCCGCCCCGCGTGCGGGAAACACAGCCGCACGGCATGCGTGGTGAAGGTCTGCCCGTCCTGCGCCCCACAACTGTCGACCGCCGCCAACTGGATACCGGGCACGTCCTCGACAACACTGGTCCACTCGACATGCGGAAGCAGCTCACTCCACTCCCCGATGCGATACAGGAAGTCATAAACCAACTCCGCAGGCCCCTCCACACGCACACTGTCCTCAAAACACAACAACAACTCATCGAAACGCTCCCAGCACTCGGCCAACTCCCGCACCTGAGACAACCGGGCACGAACCTCCACCTCCAAAGCCCGCCGCAAACCACCCACCGACGACGCCTCAACCGACGACCGCCCATGAAGCGGGAAGTCACGAGACGACAGACCCTCAGGCGAGAAGTCGTGGGGCGAGGGGGCATGGAGCGGCAGGTCAAGCGCCCGGAAGCCATGGAGCGGTGCGCCATCGGGCGGAAGGTCACGGGGCGGGAGGCCATGGGACGGGGGGTCATCG
>NZ_JBEXDZ010000330.1:0-1338 GCF_040606085.1 Streptomyces sp. NPDC005485
GGGCTGTACTGGCCCTTGGTCAGGCCGTAGATGCGGTTGTTGAAGAGCAGGATCTTCAGGTTGACGTTGCGGCGCAGCGCGTGGATGAGGTGGTTGCCGCCGATGGACAGCGCGTCGCCGTCCCCGGTGACCACCCAGACGCTCAAGTCCCGGCGGGAGGAGGCCAGTCCGGTGGCGATGGCGGGGGCGCGGCCGTGGATGGAGTGCATGCCGTAGGTGTTCATGTAGTACGGGAAGCGGGAGGAGCAGCCGATCCCGGAGACGAAGACGACGTTCTCCTTGGCCAGGCCGAGTTCGGGCATGAAGCCCTGGACGGTGGCGAGGATCGCGTAGTCACCGCAGCCCGGGCACCAGCGCACCTCCTGGTCGGACTTGAAGTCCTTCATGGACTGCCGGCCCTCGGCCTTCGGCACTAGAGAAAGCGCCTCGATCGTGCCCGCGCCTTCCGTGGACGTCTCAGCCATCGATGGCCTCCTTGAGAGCCGTGGCGAGCTGCTCAGCCTTGAACGGCATTCCGTTGACCTGGGTGTACGAGCGGGCGTCGATGAGGTATTTGGCCCGGATGAGGGTGGCGAGCTGGCCGAGGTTCATCTCGGGGATCACCACCGTGTCGTAGCCCTCAAGGACCCTTCCCAGGTTGTGGGGGAAGGGGTTGAGGTGGCGCAGGTGGGCCTGCGCGATCGCCTCCCCGGCCGCGCGCAGCCGCCGTACCGCGGCGGTGATCGGCCCATACGTCGAACCCCAGCCCAGGACAAGGGTGTTGGCGTGGTGGGGGTCGTCGACTTCCAGGTCGGGGACGTCGATGCCGTCGATCTTGGCCTGCCGGGTGCGGACCATGAAGTCGTGGTTGGCGGGATCGTAGGAGATGTTCCCGGTGCCGTCCTGCTTCTCGATGCCGCCGATGCGGTGTTCCAGGCCGGGTGTGCCGGGGATCGCCCACGGGCGGGCCAGGGTCTGCGGGTCGCGTTTGTAGGGCCAGAAGACGTCCGTGCCGTCCTCCAGCGTGTGGTTGGGTCCCTGGGCGAACTGCACGCGCAGGTCCGGGAGTTCATCGATCTCCGGGATGCGCCACGGCTCGGATCCGTTGGCGAGGTAGCCGTCCGAGAGCAGGAAGACCGGGGTGCGGTAGGCCAGCGCGATCCGCGCCGCCTCCAGCGCCGCGGTGAAACAGTCCGCGGGGGTACGCGGAGCGATCACCGGCACCGGCGCCTCACCGTTGCGGCCGTACATCGCCTGCAGCAGGTCCGCCTGCTCCGTCTTGGTCGGCAGCCCCGTCGAGGGGCCGCCGCGCTGGATGTCGATGACCAGCAGCGGCAACTCCATCGACACGGCCAGCCC
>NZ_JBEXDZ010000331.1:0-1248 GCF_040606085.1 Streptomyces sp. NPDC005485
GTGTGGGTCTTTCCGCGGGCTCTGCACTTGTCGTAGTAGGTGCGGGAGGCGGGGTCGTGCAGGGCGGCGAACGCGGACAGGAACATCGCGCGTTTGAGTTGCCGGTTGCCGCCTCGTGGGGCGTGTTCGCCATGGACCGAGGTCCCCGACGACCTCGTCGTTGGGGCAAGGCCGGCGTAGGAGGCCAGGTGGGCGGCGGTGGGGAAGCTGGTGCCGTCGCCGACGGTGACCAGCAAGGTGGCGGCGGTCCTGACCGCGACCCCCGGCATCGAGGTCAGGACCGCGGAAAGAGGGTGTGCCTCCAGCAGCTGCCCGATCTGCGTTTCCAGAGCTCGTCGCTGGTCGTGGACGGCCGCGAGCGAGCGGGCCAACGACGGGACCACGACGTCGAGGGTGCCGGTCCCGGGGACGACGACGGTCTGCTCGTTGAGCGCGTCAAAGACCTCGTCGATCAGCCGCTGGGCCATGCGCGGAGCCCTGGGTCGGATCACTTCAACCAGCCTGCGGCGACCGGCCTTTCGCAGGGCGGCCGGGGATCCGTAGCGTTCCAGCAGCCAGGTCACGGCCTGGTGGTCAAGACGCGGTCCGAGGACGCGTTCCAGGCTGGGGTGGAACTGGGTGAGCAGGCCGCGTATCCGGTTGGAGGTGCGGGTGGCCTCGGCCGCCAGGTCCTGGTCGAAGCCGACCAGGACGGTCAGTTCGGCGGTGATTTCGTCGGTCAGTTCCAGCGAGCGCAGAGTGTGCGGCATGGTGCGGGCGGCGTCTGCGATCACCGCGGCGTCCCTGGCGTCGGTCTTTGCCTCGCCCGGCTAGAGATCGGCGATGCGTCGCATGGACAGGCCGGGCAGGTAGGCGACCTTGCAGCCGGTGTCCCGGGCGACCGTGAGCGGGAGGGCGCCGATCGAGGCGGGCTGGTCCACGATCACCAGGACGGTGCCGAACTTCGCGGCCAGCTTGTCGAGGACGGCCCGCAGTTTCGGCTCACTGTTGGGCAGCTGCTTGTCGAAGACCTTCTTGCCGGCCGGGGTGAGGCCGTGTCCGTGGTGGGCGCTCTTGCCGACGTCCAGGCCGAGGAAGACGCCCACGTCGTCGATGTCCTTCAACCCATCCTCCCGAACGGGGTAGGTGTGGTGCTGGCCAGGGCGTTGGCGTCGTATGCGCGCATCCACGTTATGCAGACCTGCCGCCCGCAAGCCGCCCGGCGTTGCGCCGGGCCAGGCGGTAGTCGGACCTCTCATCAGCGTCTCC
>NZ_JBEXDZ010000332.1:0-1144 GCF_040606085.1 Streptomyces sp. NPDC005485
CAGTGAAGTCGGTCAAGTCCCTCTGCATCTGGGGAACTTCAACGAGGACACCGACCCCGAGTAGACCGTGCTTTCCTGCATTGCAGCCCAGCGCGCAGGGTTCACGTGGCGGAGGTCTACTTCTTGTTCCAGCTATCGGGGTCTGGCTCTGGTGGTGAGTCGTGGCTCTGGTCCACTTCTTGTGGTCACGTACGCATAGTGACTGTTGATCTTCGCCTAGGTGGTTTTAGCGGTCGTAGGCGGTCAGTGCGGGCATGACCGGCTGGCCGCTCCTGAAGCTGGCTCCTCTCGTCAGGACCTGGGAATCGATCACCTAGGCTGGCGCGGTGACTGATGAGCAGGAGCGGGTGCAGCCGTCGGGAGTGTGGGCCACGGCGGTGGGGGTGGCCCGGGTGCGGGCGCTGGAGACCGAGCGGGAGAACGCCCTGTTCCGTGACCCACTGGCACAGGCCTTCGCCGCCGCCGGCGGCCTGTGGCCCTCCTCGCCGCCGCTGCCCGATGATGAGGCCGCGCGCCGCCGCTGGCTGGCCGTGGCGTTCTCCATCGTCATCAGGACGAAGTTCCTCGACGACCTGTTGCAGCAGGCGTCCGCGTCCGGGGTTCGGCAGGTTGTGCTGCTCGGCGCCGGCATGGACAGCCGGGCCTTCCGGATGGACTGGCCCGCGGGCACCCGGCTGTTCGAGGTCGACACCGCCGCGCCATTGGACTTCAAGGCTTCGGTGCTGCGCCAGGAGCGGGCCGTCGCGCGCTGCGGGCGGATCACCGTCGCGGTGGATCTGCGTGAGGACTGGCCAGGCGCGCTGGCCGCCGCGGGGCACGACCCGGCAGTGCCGACCGTGTGGATCGCCGAAGGACTGCTGATCTATCTGCCCGAGGACGCGGTGGAGCTACTGCTGGCCCGGATCAGCACGCTGTCGGCGGCAGGCAGTTGGATGGGGCTGACGTTGGGCTCGCGCGGCGTGATCGAGCGCTTCGGCGCGGACGCCGTGCCGGGATCGGCGGCGTCCATGTGGGTCTCGGAGATGCCCGACGACCCGGTGGGCTGGCTGGCCGGGTACGGCTGGGAGGCCGGCACCCACACCCTGCGCGAGCGCGCTGCCGCCTACGGCCGCCCGATCAGCACCCCGCCGCAGCGCGAGGAGCG
>NZ_JBEXDZ010000333.1:0-1130 GCF_040606085.1 Streptomyces sp. NPDC005485
AAAGGCAGCCGGCACGCGCGCGTACCCCCCGCTTCCGCCCGCTGCTCGCCCCGCTCGCCACCGCCACGGCCGCCGCCGCGCTCGTCGTGGCCTCGCTCTTCGCCGTTCAGGCGACGCAGACCAGGGACACCCTGGACCAGGAGCGGGCCCAGGCACGTGAGATCGCCCACGTTCTCGCGGCGCCCGACGCCCGCGCGACCGGCGCCCGGGACGCCCGGGGGCACGGTGTGGCCGTCGTCGCCTCCGCGTCGCTACGGCGCGCCGTCGTGACACCGAGCGGGCTCGGCAGCCCGACGGGGGGACGCGTGCACCAGCTGTGGCTCATGCGCCCCCACGTGCAACCACGCTCCCTGGGGCTCTTTGACGGCGACACGCCCTTGGTCACCGCTGGACTGAACACTGACGCCCAGTCACTCGCTGTGACCGTAGAGCCACCCGGCGGCTCGCAGCAGCCCACCACTGCACCAATTGCCCAAGTCGACCTGAAATCAGTTGGATTCGGAGAGTAGTCGTCAACACCCTTACAGGGAAGGTGAATCCTGTGACCGCGATACACGAGTGCCACGAGGGAGCGATAGGGTTAGCCTGCCCGGGCCGGGTGGACTCGTACGGGTGGGGAGTGACATGGAACAGATAACGATGCGCAGCAGGGCACGCGTCCCTGCGATCACCTGCGGGAGCAGCGCGACCAGTTCGCGCCTCGACCGCCATCTCTCGGTGCTGGGCGGCCCAGCCCTCCCGCAGCGCGAGACGGCCGAGGCGACGTCCCTGATGCGTGAGCTGACCGCGCGTGACACCGGGAAGGACCGCAACGGCAGGGTCGCGCGCATGCGGCGGGTCTCGCTCTTCGCACCGCTGAAGCGGCTGCGCCGCACGCTGTTCGGTGGCCACTGAGCGGTGCGGTCAGGCGGTTTCTGACCCGCGCTCGGGCGTTCGCCGCCCCGGCGCGGCGCTGTGCTGATCCGTGGCCGTTGTCCCCGCATGCCCGTAGCGCTCCCCAACTCCCGCTCTTCCACCACCCGTTGAGCGGGGTCACGGCCGAGGAACAGCGATTTTCGCCCCCTCCGCCCCTTCCCCTCCCGTCACTGATCGCGCTGCCGCGCTCGTCCTCAAACGCCGGAGGGGCTGGA
>NZ_JBEXDZ010000334.1:0-1120 GCF_040606085.1 Streptomyces sp. NPDC005485
GGGGCGCATCCGCAGGGCGCCGCTGCCTTCGGCCGGCGGGGGTTCGACGGGGCCGATCCGTCCGATCCGGTGCGCCTCGTCCTCGGGGAGCCCGAACCAGAAGTCCAGGCCGAGCGGGCGTGCGATCTCCTCGGCGATCCAGCGGCCGATGGTCC
Source organism: Streptomyces sp. NPDC005485 (assembly GCF_040606085.1). Lineage (NCBI taxonomy): Bacteria > Bacillati > Actinomycetota > Actinomycetes > Kitasatosporales > Streptomycetaceae > Streptomyces > Streptomyces sp. NPDC005485. The sequence continues at coordinate 156 of NZ_JBEXDZ010000334.1, forward strand.
GCCCGGTGACCCGGCGGACCAGTTCCCCGACGATCCAGCTGTAGGTCTGGGCGTGGTAGCCGTGGTCGGTGCCGGGCTCCCACTGGGGCCGCTGCTCGGCGACGGCCCTGGGCCCCGACACCTGGTCGGCGGCCTCCTCGGGGGTCAGCGTCCTGTCGAGGGCGGCCACTCCGGACCGGTGGGCGAGGAGGTGGCGCACGAGGACGCGCTCCTTGCCGTTGGCCTTGAACTCAGGCCAGTACGTACCGACGGGCGCGTCGAGGTCCACCTGGCCGCGCTGGTGCAGCAGGAGCGGCACGGCGGCCGCGATCCCCGTCCCGGCCGAGCGGACGATCTGCACGGTGTCCACGGCCCAGGGTTCGGCGCCGTCGACGTCCCTGGTCCCCGCCTACAGGTCCACGACCTTGCTGCCGTGGTGGTAGAGCGCGACGGCTGCCCCCCGTTCGCCGCGCTGCTCGAAGTTACGGACGAAGGCGTCCCGTACCACCTCGAATCCCGGTGCCACCGTGCCCCGTACGTCCACGCCTGCTCCCGCGCTCCCGCTCATCCCTCCATGGTGCATCGCGTCCCCGGTGGAACGGGGGGCGGGTCACCCTCTGTTCACGGAAGCGGAACGGACACGGAACGCGGGTCGAAGCCGAAGGGCAGCTCCAGCCGGTGCTCGCGCATGAGCGCCTCGTCGCACAGCAGGTCCTGGGTGCGGTCGTCGGCGGCGATCACCCCGTCGCTGAGGACGACGGCGCGCGGGCAGAGTTCGAGGGCGTACGGCAGGTCGTGGGTGACCATCAGCACGGTGACGTCCAGGGACCGCAGGATGTCGGCGAGTTCGCGTCGTGAGGCCGGGTCCAGGTTGGAGGAGGGCTCGTCCAGCACGAGGATCTCCGGCTCCATGGCGAGGACCGTGGCGACGGCCACCCGGCGGCGCTGGCCGAAGGAGAGGTGGTGCGGGGGCCGCGCCGCGTACT
>NZ_JBEXDZ010000335.1:0-1042 GCF_040606085.1 Streptomyces sp. NPDC005485
TCGTGACTGCGTGCCTTTTGAAGAATGAGCCTGCGAGTTTGCGGTGTGTTGCGAGGTTAACCCGTGTGGGGAAGCCGTAGCGAAAGCGAGTCCGAATAGGGCGATATAGTAGCGCGCTCAAGACCCGAAGCGGAGTGATCTAGCCATGGGCAGGTTGAAGCGGCTGTAAGAGGTCGTGGAGGACCGAACCCACCAGGGTTGAAAACCTGGGGGATGACCTGTGGTTAGGGGTGAAAGGCCAATCAAACTCCGTGATAGCTGGTTCTCCCCGAAATGCATTTAGGTGCAGCGTCGTGTGTTTCTTGCCGGAGGTAGAGCACTGGATAGGCGATGGGCCCTACCGGGTTACTGACCTTAGCCAAACTCCGAATGCCGGTAAGTGAGAGCACGGCAGTGAGACTGTGGGGGATAAGCTCCATGGTCGAGAGGGAAACAGCCCAGAGCATCGACTAAGGCCCCTAAGCGTACGCTAAGTGGGAAAGGATGTGGAGTCGCAGAGACAACCAGGAGGTTGGCTTAGAAGCAGCCACCCTTGAAAGAGTGCGTAATAGCTCACTGGTCTAGTGATTCCGCGCCGACAATGTAGCGGGGCTCAAGCGTACCGCCGAAGTCGTGTCATTCATACACATATCCCCAACGGGAGTATGGATGGGTAGGGGAGCGTCGTGTGCCGGGTGAAGCCGCAGCGGAAGCTAGTGGTGGACGGTTCACGAGTGAGAATGCAGGCATGAGTAGCGATACACACGTGAGAAACGTGTGCGCCGATTGACTAAGGGTTCCTGGGTCAAGCTGATCTGCCCAGGGTAAGTCGGGACCTAAGGCGAGGCCGACAGGCGTAGTCGATGGATAACCGGTTGATATTCCGGTACCCGCTGTGAAGCGTCAAATATCGAACCAGGCGATGCTAAGTCCGTGAAGCCGTTCCGGACCCTTCGGGGAATGGAAAGTGGTGGAGCCGACGGCCCGGACCTGTAGTAGGTAAGTGATGGGGTGACGCAGGAAGGTAGTCCAGCCCGGGCGGTGGTTGTCCCGGGGTAAGGGT